>DATCXZ010000338.1:0-5751 GCA_036570545.1 Kiloniellaceae bacterium | reverse complement strand
GGGTCTCGTGCTGGCCAGCGGCGTCGATCGAGACCGGGCGGTCGCCGCCCTGGCGCAGCTTTCCGGCGTGCCCGGCCGCGTCGAGCTGGTCGGCGCCACGCCATCAGGCGGCCATGTCTATGTCGACTATGCGCACACACCCGATGCGCTGGAAACCGTGCTGAAGGCGCTGCGCCCCCACACGCAGAACCAACTCTTCGTCATCATCGGCTGCGGCGGCGACCGCGACCGCGGCAAGCGCCCGATCATGGGCCGCATCGCCGCGACGCTGGCCGACCGCGCCATCATCACCGACGACAATCCGCGCAGCGAGGATCCTGCCGCAATTCGCCAGGAGATACTGGCCGAGGCCCCGGGCGCGGAGGAGATCGGCGATCGGGGGGCGGCCATTGCCACCGCGGTGGCCGCTATGGGTCCGGGCGACGTACTGGTCATTGCCGGCAAGGGCCATGAAAGTGGCCAGATTGTTGGGGGACAAGTCTTGCCGTTCGACGACCGTGACGTCGCCCGGACCGCAATTTCCCGGCTGGGCGGAGGCGCCGCGTGAACGCTGCTGCCATGGCCGGCAACGACAAGGCGGTGCTATGGAGCGCCGAGGAGGCGCGCCAGGCGACCGGCGGGCGCAACACCCGCGACTGGCGGGCCACCGGCGTCTCCATCGACTCGCGCAGCATCGAGCCCGGCGACCTCTTCGTGGCGCTGAAGGGACCGACGTTCGACGGCCACGACTTCGCCGGCAAGGCGATCAAGGCGGGCGCCGCCGCCTCCATGGTGCACCGGCGCGCCGACGGCATCGATGAATCGCTGCCGCTGCTGATCGTCGACGACAGCTTCGCTGCGCTGTGGCGCCTCGGCACCGCTGCCCGCGCGCGCAGCGACGCCCGTTTCATCGCCGTCACCGGCTCGGTCGGCAAGACCGGCACCAAGGAGGCGCTGCGCCTCTGCCTGTCGCCGCAGGGCGTGACCGCCGCCAGCACCGGCAGCTTCAACAATCACTGGGGTGTGCCGCTGAGCCTCGCGCGCATGCAGCGCGACGCCGTCTACGGCGTGTTCGAAATCGGCATGAACCACCCCGGCGAGATCCGCGAGCTGACCTCCCTGGTGCGCCCGCACGTCGCCGTCATCACCAACATCGAGCCGGCGCACATCGGCAACTTCGCCTCGATCACCGACATCGCCGACGCCAAGGCGGAGATCTTCGAGGGCATGGACGCCAACGGCACCGCCGTGCTGAACCGCGACATCGCCCTCTTCCACCATCTCTGCGCCAGGGCCGAGGACGCCGGCATCAGCCGCGTCCTTTCCTTCGGCCGCCACAAAGAGGCAGCCGCGCGGCTGCTCGACTGCTCTCTGCACGCCACCTGCAGCGCGGTCACCGCCAGCATTCGCGGCAAGGAGATCGAGTACTGCCTTGCGATGCCGGGCTCGCACTGGGTGATGAACTCGCTGGCCGTGCTGGCGGCGGTGAGCGCGGCCGGCGCCGACGTGGTGAGGGCAGCCGCCCAGCTCGCCAGCCTGAAGCCGCTGAAGGGCCGCGGCGAGCGCCACGAGATCGTGACGCCGCAGTGTGCCTTCCGCCTGATCGACGACAGCTATAACGCCAACCCCACCTCCATGCGCGCCGCCTTCGAGGTGCTGGGCCGGACCACCGTCGGCGACGGCGGCCGCCGCATCGCGGTGCTGGGCGACATGCTGGAGCTTGGCGACCAGTCGGAGGACATGCACGCCGGCCTCGCCGCGCCGCTGGAGGCGGCCGGCATCGCGCTTGCGTTCACCTGCGGTACCGGCATGGCGACGCTCCACGAGCGGCTGCCGCCAGCGCGCCGCGGCGCCCACGCCGCCGACTCCAAGGCGCTGGCCGCCCTCGTCTGCAAGGCCGTGCGGCCGGGCGACAGCCTGCTGGTGAAGGGCTCTCTGGGCAGCCGTATGGCGGTGGTGGTCGAGGCGCTGCTGGCGCTCGGCCAGCCCACCGCCAAAGCAAAGAACGGACAGTAGGAACCCGCGCCGCATGCTCTACAACCTGCTCGTCCCGCTCGCCGACAGCATCCCGCTGTTCAACCTGTTCCGCTACCTCACCTTTCGCAGCGGCGGCGCGGTGATCACGGCGCTCACCATCGCCTTCCTCATCGGGCCGGCGGTGATCGAGTGGCTGCGTTCGCGGCAGGGCGAGGGCCAGCCGATTCGCAGCGACGGCCCCGAAGGGCATCTGCTGACCAAGAAGGGCACGCCGACCATGGGGGGCGTGCTCATCCTCATCGCGCTCACCATCGCGACCCTGCTGTGGGCCGACCTTACCAACCGCTACGTCTGGTGCGTCCTCATCGTCACCGGCGGTTTCGGCGGCGTCGGCTTCATCGACGACTACCTGAAGCTCACCAAGCGCTCCAGCGACGGCCTGCCCGGCCGCCTGAAGCTGCTCATCCAGGTGGTGATCGCCACCGCGGTGGCGCTGTGGATCTCCCATATCGCGCCGCCGGGGATCGACACGCACCTGGCGGTGCCCTTCTTCAAGGGCCTGCTGATCAATCTCGGTTACTTCTTCATCCCCTTCGGCGTCTTCGTCATGGTCGGCGCTTCCAACGCGGTGAACCTGACAGACGGCCTCGATGGCCTCGCGATCGTGCCGGTGATGATCGCGGCGAGCTGCTTCGCGCTGATCGCCTACCTCGTCGGCAACACCGTGTTCGCCGACTATCTGCAGGTGCACTACGTGCCCGGCACCGGCGAGCTGGCGGTGTTCTGCGGCGCGCTGGTGGGAGCGAGCCTCGGCTTTCTGTGGTTCAACGCGCCGCCGGCCATGGTCTTCATGGGCGACACCGGCTCGCTGTCCTGCGGCGGCGCGCTCGGCTCCATCGCCGTGGTCACCAAGCACGAGCTGGTGCTCGGCATCATCGGTGGCCTCTTCGTGCTGGAGACCGTCTCGGTCATCGTCCAGGTGGTGTCGTTCAAGATGACCGGCAGGCGCGTCTTCCGCATGGCGCCGCTGCACCACCACTTCGAAAAGAAGGGCTGGGCCGAGCCGACCATCGTCATCCGCTTCTGGATCATCGCCTCCATCCTGGCCCTCGCCGGCCTCGCCACCCTCAAGCTGAGATAAGGAGCTTCGCAGTCCCCGTGCCCGCTCCCCGCATCGACCTCAGCTTCTTCGCCGGTTTGCCCGTGGCCGTGCTCGGCCTCGGCAAGTCGGGCCTGGCCGCCGCCCGCGCACTGCACGCGTCCGGCGCCGAGGTCTGGGCCTGGGACGACAGCGAGGACCAGCGCGCCAAGGCGCGCGAAGCGGAGATCCCGCTGGTCGACCTCAACAGCGTGAACTGGCAGGAGGTCACCAGCCTCATCCTGTCGCCCGGCATCCCGCACAGCTTCCCCGCGCCGCACCCGGCGGTCGCCGAGGCCAGGAAGCACGGCGTCGAGATCATCGGCGACATCGAGCTGCTGGCGCGCTCGCAGCGCAATGCCAGCTATGTCGGCATCACCGGCACCAACGGCAAGTCGACCACCACGGCGCTGATCGGCCATATCCTGAAGCTCGCCGCCCGCGAGGTGGCCGTCGGCGGCAACCTCGGCACGCCCGCCTTGACGCTTGAGGCGCTGGAGCCCGGCGGCATCTACGTGCTGGAGATGTCGTCCTACCAGCTCGAGCTCACTCTCTCGATCACCTTCGACGTCGCCGTGCTGATGAACATCACGCCGGACCACCTGGACCGCCACGGCGGCTTCGAGGGCTACGTGAAGGCCAAGCGGCAGATCTTCCACCGCCAGACCAAGCCCCGCACTGCCGTCATCGGCGTCGACGATGCCGTCTGCCGCGGCATCTTCGAGGAGCTGAAGGCGGCCGACGAGCTGAACGTCATCGGCATCTCCGGCGAGCGCGCGGTGCCCGGCGGCGTCTTCGTGGAAGACGGGGTGCTGATCGACGACAGCGACGGCAGGCGCGTCCCGGCCATGGACCTCAGGCAGGTCGCCAGCCTGCCGGGCAGCCACAACTGGCAGAACGCCGCGGCGGCCTATGCCGCCTGCAAGACGGTCGGCGTCGACCCGGCGGTGATCTGCGCCTGCCTGCGCAGCTTCCCCGGCCTCGCCCATCGCCAGCAGATCGTCGCGGTGATCGACGGCGTGCCCTACGTCAACGATTCCAAGGCCACCAACGCCGATGCCGCCGCCAAGGCGCTCGCCTGCTACGACCGCATCCTGTGGATCGCCGGCGGGCGCGCCAAGGAAGGCGGCCTGGCGGGGCTGGAGCCCTATTACGGGCGCATCGCCCACGCCTTCCTGGTCGGCGAGGCTGCCGAGGATTTCGCCAGAACGCTCGAAGGATCCGTGCCGGTTTCCCTGTCCGGCACCATTGCGCAGGCCGTGACGGCTGCGAGAGACGCCGCCACCCGCCTCCCGGGCAGCGTCGTGCTGCTGTCACCGGCCTGCGCTTCTTTCGATCAGTTCCCGAACTTCGAGAAGCGCGGCGAGGCCTTCGTCGCCGCCGTGAAGGCGCTGCCCGGCGAGCGCGGCGAGATCGCCATCCCGAGCCTGCGGATGGGGGGCGCGGCATGAGCAGCTTCGCGCGCACCGACACCAGCCTGATGGGCCGCTGGTGGTGGACCGTCGACCGCTGGACCCTGCTGTCGCTGGTCGCGCTGATGGGTTTCGGCGCGCTGCTCATGCTGGCCGCCTCGCCGGCCGCCGCCGAGCGCATCGGCCTGCAGTCGTTCCAGCTCGCCCGCCGCCAGATCACGCTGCTCCCCTTTGCCGCGGCGCTGATGATCGCCATCTCGCTGGCGACGCCGCGCTGGGTGCGGCGCCTCGCCTGCCTCGGCCTGCTGGCGTCCATCGTCCTGCTCGTGCTGACGTTGATGACCGGCGCCGAGATCAAGGGCGCCACGCGCTGGATCAACTTCGCCGGCCTGTCGCTGCAGCCCTCGGAGTTCGCCAAGCCCTGCTTCGCGGTGGTGTCGGCCTGGCTGTTCTCGCTCGACCGCGAGGAGACCGGCATCCCCGGCGCGTGCATTGCCATCGGCCTGTGGCTCGCGGTGGTGGCGCTGCTGCTGCTGCAGCCGGACCTCGGCCAGGCGGTGCTGCTGACCGCCATCTGGGGCACCCAGCTATTCCTCGCCGGGCTGCCGCTGACCTGGATCGCCGGCTTCGCGGTGGTCGGCGCCGGCGGCCTGGTCGCCGCCTATTTCGCGCTGCCGCACGTCACCGCGCGGATCGACTCCTTCTTCGATCCGACGGCCGGCGACCGCTATCAGGTCAACCGCTCGCTGGAGGCCTTCGTGAACGGCGGCCTGCTCGGCCGCGGTCCCGGCGAGGGCACCGTGAAGGCGCAGTTGCCAGACGCCCACTCCGACTTCATCTTCGCCGTCGCCGGCGAGGAAATGGGCCTCATCGCCTGCCTCATCATTCTTGGCCTCTTCGCCTTCGTGGTGCTGCGCGGCTTCGCGCGCCTGCTGGGCGAGAACTCGCTCTTCGTCATGCTGGCGGCCAGCGGCCTGCTGGTGCAGTTCGGCCTGCAGGCCTTCATCAACATGGCCTCCACCCTGCATCTCATGCCGACCAAGGGCATGACCCTGCCGTTCCTCAGCTACGGCGGCTCCTCGCTCATGGCCCTCGCGCTCGGCATGGGCATGCTGCTGGCGCTGACGCGCCGGCGCGTCGGCGGGGAGGCGCTGTGATGGCCCAGGCCATGAAGCGCCCCGGCAAGGTCGTGCTGGCGGCCGGCGGCACCGGCGGCCACATGTTTCCGGCCGAGGCCCTGGCGCG
>DATCXZ010000337.1:0-5301 GCA_036570545.1 Kiloniellaceae bacterium | reverse complement strand
ATGTCGCCGCCGGGCAGCGCCGCGCCGGCGGTCCAGGCCTGGCCGCGCGGCCCGAGCGCCCCTTCCAGCTTGGCCAGGGAATGCTCGGCCAGCCTGCGGTAGGTGGTGATCTTGCCGCCGAACACGCTGAGGAGCGGCGCCCGGCCGTCGCCGTGGTCGAGCTGCACCACGTAGTCGCGGGTCGCCGCGGCGGCGCTCTCGGCGGCGTCGTCGTAGAGCGGCCGCACGCCGGAATAGGTCCACACCACGTCGGCCGGCGCGATCTTGCGCCTGAAGTAGGCGTTCACCGCCTCGCAGAGGTAGCGCGTCTCCTCCTCCGAGATGGCCACCTGCCCGGGGTCGCCGGTGAAGTCGATGTCGGTGGTGCCGATCAGCGTGAAGTCGTCCTCGTAGGGAATGGCGAAGACGATGCGCCCGTCGGGGTTCTGGAAGATATAGGGAAAGGCATGATCGAAGAGCTTCGGCACGACGATGTGCGAGCCCTTCACCAGGCGCAGCAACTGCACCTTGTCGAGGCCGGCGCGCTGCTCGAGGAATTCTGCCGTCCAGGGCCCGGCGGCGTTCACCAGGGCGCGCGCCTCGACCTCGCGCTGCAGGCCGCTGCGGCGGTCGCGCAGCAGGACGCGCCACTGCGCGCCCTCGCGGCGGGCGGAGAGGCATTCGACGCGGGTCAGCACCTCGGCGCCGCGCTCTGCCGCGTCCATGGCATTCAACACCACCAGGCGCGAATCCTGCACCCAGCAGTCGGAGTAGACGAAGGCCCGGCGCAGGCCCGCCGCCAGCGGCGCGCCGGCCGGATGGCGGCGCAGGTCGATGGCCTGAGAGGCCGGCAGCAGCTTGCGGCCGCCCAGGTGGTCGTAGAGGAAGAGGCCGAGGCGGACCATCCAGGCCGGCCGCAGCCCCTTGTTGTGGGGCAGAACGAAGCGCAGCGGCCAGATGATGTGCGGGGCCGCGCGCAGCAGCACCTCGCGCTCGATCAGCGCCTCGCGCACCAGCCGGAACTCGTAGTACTCGAGATAACGCAGGCCGCCGTGGATAAGCTTGGTGCTCGCCGAGGAGGTGGCGCTGGCGAGGTCGCTCTTTTCGCAAAGCAACACGGAGAGGCCGCGGCCCGCCGCATCCCGGGCGATGCCGGCACCGTTGATGCCGCCGCCGACCACGACAAGATCAAGCACTTCGGCCATGTCCGAAAGCCTGCCTCCCCAATCGCCGCCCGGTTTCCGGGTCGTTCCGAGCTTCCAACCATAAGGGAGGTCGGCACGGGCAGGCAACGGAAAATTTTCATTTCCGAACATTTCCGAACAACTCGTTGGAATCTGAAGCCTTTGGCGTCGCCGAAAAGCCGGGAAACCGCCAATTTCTTCTCGCGACTGCGGCAGAAAATGAAAATTTGTGGAGGTTGGCGCCCGCCGGGCGGCCCGCGGGCGGGCCCCTACTGGATTCACACATCTCGTGCAGGAGAGGCTCGCTCTCGCCACACAAAGGCCGTCGTCCCGGGACTTGTTCCCGGGACCCAATGCCCGAGCCGTCTGAAGGTCCAACCACTCAAGGGCGGAGCGTTTGCGGCTGGCGCGGATGCAATCGCGGCAAGACATCGCCACACGCTGATGCCATTGGGTCCCGGCGACAAGCGCCGGGACGACAGTTGTGCTTATGGAGCCGTCGAGACGCCGCCGCCAACAATGTGTGAAAATCGTAGGGCGAGCCCGAAGGACGCCGGGGGCCTCGCTCAGGCCTCGGGCGCGATGTGCAGCGCGACCTCGGCGGCGGCCAGGATGTCGATCATCGGCTTGGGCGGCACGCGGTCGGTGAAGACGGCGTGGATCTCGTTCACATGGGCGAGGCGCACCATGGCGTTGCGGCCGAACTTGGTATGATCGGTGGCGAGGAACACCCGGCGCGAGTTCTTGATGATCGCCTGGGCGGCGCGCACCTCGCGGTAGTCGAAGTCGAGCAGCGTGCCGTCGTCGTCGATGCCCGAGATGCCGATGATGCCGAAGTCGACCTTGAACTGCTGGATGGTGTCGATGCTGGCCTCGCCGACGATGCCGCGGTCGCGGCTGCGCACGACGCCGCCGGCGACGATCACCTCGAAGTCCGGCTTTCCGCCCAAGATATTGGCAACATTGAGGTTATTTGTGATGACCCGGAGGCCCTTATGGTCCACCAGGGCGTTCGCCACCTGCTCGGTGGTGGTGCCGATGTTGATGAAGAGCGAGGCGTTGTCGGGAATCTCCGCCGCCAGCACGCGCGCGATGCGCGCCTTCTCCTCCTGGTGCAGCACCTGGCGGGTCTGGTAGGCGAGGTTCTCGACGCTCGACGGCAGCCCGGCGCCGCCGTGGTAGCGGCGCAGCAGGCCGAGGTCGCAGAGCTGGTTGATGTCGCGGCGGATCGTCTGCGGCGTGACGTCGAAGTGGTCGGCGAGCGCCTCGATGGCGACGAAGCCACGCTCGCGCACCAGGGCGATGATCTGCTCCTGGCGCTGGTTCAACTCGCTGCGCGGCGCCCCCGCCAGGTCGGGCGCGCCGGAGGGTCTTGCTGCCGACATTGCAGATCCTCTCCTGCCGCGGCAGTATAGGTCCGGCGCCTGATTTTCGGAAACGAAAATTGCGAACCCCAAGCTGCCGCCGTCCTGTCAGCAGCGGGCCGGCCGGCGCGATGAGATGGTTATCAACCCCTCCGGGCTTCCTATATTAAAGTGCTCCCAGCAACTTGTTGGGGCAGCGGCCTTCGGCCTCCCCAGTCGACCTGCAGGATCACCGCACATGGCAGAGGTAGCGACGCTCGCCCCCAAGCAGCCCGAGGCTTTCACCTCCCGCGACTACAGCGTCAGCCTGGAGCCCAGCCGCAAGCGGGTGAAGGTGGTGTTCAACGGCGAGGTCGTCGCCGAGAGCACCCGGGCCCTGGTGCTGCGCGAGACGCGCCTGCCCCCAACCTACTACCTGCCGCGCGAGGACGTGGCCATGCGCTTCCTGGTGCCGAGCGAGCACCGCACCTATTGCCCTTTCAAGGGCACCGCCAGCTACTGGTCGCTGGCCGTTGGCGACAAGACGGTGGAGAACGTCGCCTGGAGCTACGAGGAGCCCGTCGAGGAAGGCCTCGGCATCCGCGGCTACATCGCCTTCTACTGGAACAAGGTCGAGGCCTGGTTCGAGGATGCGCCGGCGGTCGAGATCGACGCCGACGAGGCCGCCGTCGAGTCGGCCAACCCGCTCGCGGGCTGGCTGCTGCGCGAGGCCTGGGAGGCCGCCTCCTCGGCCGAGCTGGTCGAGCGCTTCGCCCGTCAGCTTGGCGAGGTCGGCTTCGGCATCCTGCGCCTCACCGTGATCATCCCGACCCTGCACCCGCAGCTCGCCAGCAACGCCTTCGTCTGGCGCCGCGGCCAGAGCGTCGCCGACGAGCACGACCTGCCGCACTATGGCCTGCAGTCGGACGCCTACCTGAAGAGCCCGGTGATCCGCATCTTCGCCGGCGAGGGCGGCATCCGCCGGCGGCTCGAGGGCGCCAACCCGCCGCGCGACTTCCCGATCCTGGATGACCTGCTGGCCGACGGCGCGACCGACTATGTCGCCATGCCGATGCGTTTTTCCAACGGCCGCATCAACGTGCTGACGCTCGCCTGCGAGCGCCCGGGCGGCTTCACCACCCGCGAGCTCGGCTGGGTGCACGAGGCGCTGCCAATCCTCAGCCGCCTGCTCGAGGTGCACGCCTTGCATCGCACGGCACGCTCGCTGCTCGACACCTACCTCGGCGCCCACACCGGCCAGCGCGTGCTGAACGGCCTCGTCAAGCGCGGCGACGGCGAGGACATTCCGGCGGTCATCTGGTACAGCGACCTGCGCGGCTCGACGGCGCTCGCCGACACCCTGCCGCGCGCCGAGTACCTCGACCTGCTGAACCGCTACTTCGAGGCGGTCGCCGGCGCCGTCCTGGAGCGCGGCGGCGAGGTGCTGAAGTTCATCGGCGACGGCGTGCTCGCCATCTTCCCGATGGACAAGGTGGAACCCTGCGAAGATTCCGGAGAGGTGTACTGCGCCGCCGGCGCAAGCCCGGAGGGCGACGGCCTGTACTGCGGCAAGTCAGCGTGCAATCGCGCCATCGAGGCGGCGCGCGAGGCCCTGCTGCGCATGGGCGAGGTGAATGCCGAGGTTACCGGCGCCGGGCGCGCGCCGCTGCGCTTTGGGCTGTCGCTGCATCTCGGCGACGTCACCTACGGCAACATCGGCGCCGCCAGCCGGCTCGACTTCACGGTGATCGGCCCGGCCGCCAACGAGGCCGCGCGCATGGACGCCTTGACCAAGGAGCTCGGTATCGGCGTGCTGATCTCGGAGGAGTTCGCGCGCTTCGTGCCGGGCACCCTGGTCTCGGTCGGCCGCCACAGCTTCCGCGGCGTGGCGCAGAGCCGCGAGATCTTCACCCTGCCGGAGCTGATCGAGGTCGCCGCCTGAAGCGCTTGTGGCCCACATCTCAAGCCGGAGAGGCTCTCCCCCGCCTCACAAAGGCTGTCGTCCCGGGACTTGTTCCCGGGACCCATTGCCCTCGCCACGCGCTGACGCCAATGGGCCCCGGGGCCAAGCCCCGGGGCGACAGTGGTGTGTGAGTTGGCATGGCCAAACAGCCACGCCAGGCCGAAGGTGACGATGAGAGGGGAGCGCCGCGCAATCTCGGAACCGCCGGCTCGACTGCAGAGTTGCCGTTGTAGCGTCAACTGCAAGGGCCGGCAGCGATGCGATTTTCCCAGATCTTCAGGCGGCTCTTCTACGGTCGGCGGGCGGATAAAATCCCGCCCGATCCTGGCCGCCACCGCCCGGGCGCCGACGCTGCGCCTGCGCGCAACGGCAAGCAGGCGCTCGACAAGGCGGCGGCGGAAAAGCGGGGGAAGTGGAAGAAGCGGCGCTAGCCGCTTCGACCGCCCCAGGCGCGGCGCGGGATCGTGCCGCTTGCGGGCCTCTGCGCGTCGGCGGTAAATGGAAAGCGATCCTTGCCTCAGAGGACCAGCGGATCCTGTGCCAGCGTCCCTAGACCAACCGTGCCGCGATACCGACAGCGGCGCCGACGCTCCGGTTGCGTCGCGCCTGCCGCCGCTCTGGCTGCTCGCCCTCATGCAGGGCAGCGTCGCGGCGGCGAGCCTGGTGGTGGAGATCGTCGCCGGCCGCATGCTGGCACCCTACCTCGGCATGTCCCTCTACACCTGGACCGCGGTCATCGCCGTGGTCCTGGCCGGATTCTCGCTCGGCCATTGGGCGGGCGGCAGACTCGCCGAGCGGCCCGCCGCGCGCGCCCTCGGCGCGATGGGCTGGA
>DATCXZ010000336.1:0-2841 GCA_036570545.1 Kiloniellaceae bacterium | reverse complement strand
CGCCGGCGTTTCGATGGCGCTGCGCGACGCGGCACGTGGCGTCGCGGCCGCGACCGCGCTACTGCAGGCGGCGGGTTGGCGGCCGGGTGACGCACTGCCGCACGTGGTGGGCCAGGCGCTCATCTACCCGGTCACGGGCGGCGCCCTCGACGCCGGGTCCTTCATCGAGATGGCCACCGCTCCCGGCCTCTCCACGAAGGACGTGCGCTACTATCGCGACATCCTCGGCGCCCCCGAAGGCGACCCCTACGGCCATCCGCTGGCCGCCGCCGACTGGACGGGGCTGCCGCCCACCTACATCACTGCCGCGCACTTCGATCCGCTGCGCGACGACGGCCGCGCCTATGCCGCGCGCCTCGCGGAAGCCGGCGTCGGTGTCACGTTCCGCGAGGAGCCGCAGATGGTGCACGCCTGGCTGCGCGCGCGCCACCGCAGCCCCGGCGCGAAGGCAGGCTTCGAGGCACTGTGCCGGGGCGTGACGCAGTTGTTGGATGGTGCTTAGTTTAGGCAAAGCTGGGCGAAGGGGCTGCGCTACATCAGCTCGCGCGGAATCGAACGCTTCCACGTCTTGCGGTGAACCCTGTCGTCACCTTCGTAGGCTTCGACAATGGCTTCGTTCTCAAACGTCTCTCGACTGCATCTCAGCGTCGCGACGCTCTCCGTGCGCACGGACCAGTCACCGCGGCGCATCTCGGTGATCCAGCGGCATTCACCGGATGCACGATCGGGATCGGCGAGCGGCAGGGTCCAGACTTCGTCGCGGACCTGGCGCGTCGTCAGCCCGGTGTCGGGATGCTCGAAGGCGCCCGTATCCTCGTGGATGCGGTAGCGGGTTTCCCCTGCGGTGAGGTCGCGCTCCACCGCGTGGCGTGTCGCCATCGGCGCATGCTCGATGTAGCGCGGCAAGGGATCGGGGTCGGCCGGCTCCGCTACCTCGATGTCGCGGTGCGCGCCGAGCAGCGGCAGCGTGAGCAGCGCCGGTCCTGACGGGTCCAGCGCAATGGCGGCAGCGCCGGGGGTCGGCAGAACCTGCGGCCAATAGGCATTGGAGAGCGCGAGGCGCAGACGGTGCCCCGGCGGGATGCGGTAACCGCAGGCGTCGAGCCGCAGCGTCACCATCACCGCCGCGCCATCCGGCATCGGCTGCGGATCGGCGCTGCCATCGCGGTGCGCGAGGTTCAGGACGCCGAGGCTGATGCGTGTCGCCGTGCCGTCGGGGTGCACGTCGACGAGACGTGCGGCGAGCAGCGCGGTAGCGGCCGCACAGCGGAGCGTGACCTGCAGCACCGGGCGGCCCAGCAGCTCCACCGCCTCGCCAAGCGGCTCCGTCTCGAAGGTCACGCTGCCGCCGTCGTCGCTGCGCTGGTCGCCCGGCAGCTCGGCGCCGGGCTTCAGCGTGAAGTATTCGCCGCCCATGACGCCGGTGTCGGGCGGCGAGGCGATAATGACCTCCGTCGCTTCCGGCCCTGCGTCATCGGCCGGGACAAGGCGGCCGCCGCCGGCGAGGCGGTAGGCCGCCTCGGATGCACCGTCCCAGCGGTCGATGGCGACCCAGCGGCCGGCATCGTGCTCGCGACGGGGCGCCGGCCGCGGCGCGTCGACAAGGTAGGCAACCACCTGCGGATCGTTCTCGGCGCCGTTCTCGATGCCTTTCAGCCAGCGGTCCCAGAACCGCCGGGCAACCGCGTGGAAGTCCATGCGCGGCTTCGGCCAGGCGAAATGCGGGTACTTGTGAACCCACGGCCCGAGGATCGCCTTGGCCTTGGCACCGAGACCTTGCACCGCTTCGAGCGGAGTGTTGCGGTAGCCGTCGGCCCAGCCGGCAAGGACCAGCGCCGGCGTGTCGAAGGAGCCGAAGTCCTCGCAGATCGAGCCGTGGCGCCAGTAGACGTCGCGCCGCTGATGGCTCAGCCAGGCGTCCAGCAGAAAGGGCTCACCTTCCAGCCGCTCGATCCAGAGCTCACGCCAGCGCTCGCCGACCAGAGCGGGATCGGGCGGGCGCGACTGATAGGCAAGCACGGTGGCGGCCCAGGAGAGGTTCGCCGAAAGCTGCGCGCCGCCCTTGAAGTGGATGTCGTCGGCGAAGCGGTCGACCGTCGAGGCCAGCGAGATCACAGCCTTCAGGGCCGGCGGCTTCAGCGCCGCCACCTGCAGGCTGTTGAAGCCGCCCCAGGAGATGCCCATCATGCCGACCGCCCCGGAGCACCAGGGCTGGCCGGCGATCCAGGCGATCACGTCGCAGGCGTCGGCCAGCTCGCGCGGCGAATACTCGTCGTCGATGATGCCTTCGGACTCGCCGGAGCCGCGCAGGTCGACGCGCACGCCGGCATAGCCGGCGGCCGCGAAGACGGGATAGGTGCTCTCGTCACGCGGCGCGGTGCCGTCGCGCTTGCGGTAAGGCAGGAACTCCAGGATGGCCGGCACCGGCTCCCGCTCCGCCGCCTCCGGCAGCCACAGGCGTGCGGCGAGGCGCGTGCCGTCGGGCAGCGCGATCCACTCGTTCTCGACGACCTTGAAAGCCGGGGCGCCCTCGGCAGGACGGCTCAAGGTCAGTGGCCCGCGCTGACCATGCGCCGCGTCGCCAGCACCGCCTCCAGCCAGCCGAGCCGCATCTCCGGCACGGACTTCAGCAGGAGGTCAGTGTAGTCGTCGAAGGGCGGCGACAGCACCTTCGACTTCGGCCCGAAGCGCACCACCCGACCGCGGTACATGACGGCGATGGAGTCGGCGATCGCCCTCACCGTCGCGATGTCGTGGGTGATGAAGATGTAGGAGAGCTGGGTCTCCGCCTGCAGGCGCATCAGCAGCTTCAGGATGCCGGCGGCGACCAGCGGGTCGAGC
>DATCXZ010000335.1:0-44862 GCA_036570545.1 Kiloniellaceae bacterium | reverse complement strand
ACCAGCGGGCTCACGGTGCTGCCGTAGCCCTCGCCGCCGAATTCATGGGTGAAGGCCGGCCAGTCGCCGATCGCGGGCAGGTGCCAGGCCGCGACCAGCGCGACGGCGAAGAGGCCGGCGAGCACGGCGAGGCCTTCCATCACCGCCGCGCGCCACGCCGCCGCGACGTAGAGGCCGGCGAGCGCGAAGGCGGTGACCAGTGAGGCCGGGCCGTAGTAGTCCTCGCGCAGCAGAATAAAGCCGAGACCGGCGGTCGCCACGGCACCGGCCCAGGCGACCAGGTCGCCGTCCTTCATCGCCGCGTCGCGCGCCGCAGACCGCTCGCGCACCGCCAGGAACGACAGCGTCAGCAGCACGAGGTAGCCGCCGAGCGCCGGTATGTCCCCAGGCGACCAGAGCGCAGCGAACCACAGCAGCGGCCAGAGCGCCGCGCCCAGCAGCGTGCCCCAGGCGAGCCACCAAGCGCCGACCGCGCGGGTCACCGCCAGCGCAGCGGCCGAGAGCGCAAGAAGGTAGGCAAAGAGACCCCAGACCGAGGGCGCCGGGCTCTCCACCAACAGCGGCGTCACGAAGCCGCCCAGCAGCGCCAGCACCGCAAGGAACGGGCCGTGCAGCAGGGCCAGCGCGAAGGCGGTGAAGGCCACCAGGGCGAGCAGTAGAAACGCCGCCAGCGGCGGCAGCAGGCCGTAGAGGCCGTAGGCGGCGTAGAGGCTGCCGAAGGCCGAGGCGACGCCTGCGGCGGTGAGTGCCGGCGGAAGGTAGTTGGGCCCGATGGCGGCGATGGCGCGCTGCAGCGGGCGGCGGCGCAGCCATTCGCCGGCGGCAGCGAGGGTCATCCCGAAGAGGAAGCCGGCGGCGCAGCGGGCGCCGGGACCGAGCGCCAGCCAGCCGTGGTCGTAGGTGTACTTGGCAAGGAACAGCCCGGCGAGAGCGAGCGTGACGCCGCCAAGCCAGACGAGGCCGCGCGAGGTCAGCCACTGCTCGATGCCGACACCGGAGGGCGGTGACGCGGGCCGCACAGGCGCCGCCTGCTCCGCGGCGGCCGGCTCGGCGGGCACCTCGTCGGCCGGTGGTTCCGGCGTTCTCTCCTGCACCCTCTCCTGAACCGGCGGCGCAGCTTCGGTCGCCGGGTCGCCTTCTGCTGCGCGGCGTTGCAGGATGCTCACTTCCATGACGAGGCGATCGATCTGGGCCCGCAGCGCCGCCACGTCGCTCGCCGAGGCACCTTTGCCGCGGAAGAAAGCGGCGATGCCGAGGCCCGGGCCGACGAGCAGGTAGAGCACGATGAGGCCGGCCAGCAGAAAGAGACTACCGTCGTCCATGACACCTTTCCTCAGAGAACGGCGGGCTCAGCCGTGGCTGCCCACGGCCTGACCGCCCAAAAGTTGCTCCGCCAGCGCCTTGGCGCCAGGGTGATCCACCTTGCCGCTGCCGAGCAGCGGCAGCTTGTCCACGGTGAAGATCTGCCGCGGCACTGTCAGTTCGCTGGCGCCCTGCGCGCGCGCATGGGCCGACAGCGCGTCGCGCGTTGCCCCCTCGCGCTCGGTCAGCAGCACGAGCTGCTCGCCCTTGCGCGGGTCGGGCAACGCGACCACCGCATGCATCTCCTCCGGCCACAGCGCGCTCACCAGGTTCTCCACCGCGCCCAGCGAGACCATCTCGCCAGCGATCTTGGCGAAGCGCTTGGCGCGGCCGAGGATGCGGATGTAGCCGTCGGCATCGACCGAGACGATGTCGCCGGTGTCGTACCAGCCGTCCTCCGGCCGCTCCAGCGCGCCCGGCCTGTCCGACCTCAGATAGCCGAGCATGACATTGGGACCGCAGACCAGGAGACGACCACCCTCGTCCACGCCCGGAACCGGCTCCAGGCGGCAGTGCATGCCCGGCAGCAGGCGTCCGACGCTGCCGGCCTTGAAGTGCATCGGCGAATTCACCGCGATGACTGGTGAGCACTCAGTGGCGCCATAGCCCTCCAGAATGCGCAGGCCGAACTTCTCCATCCAGATCCGCCGCGTCTCGTCGCGCACCCGCTCGGCGCCGGCGAAGATGTAGCGCATGGCATAGAAGTCGTAGGGGTGCGCCATCTTGGCATAGCCGGCGAGGAAGGTGTCGGTGCCGAACAGGATGGTGGCATTGGTGTCGTAGGCGAGCACCGGCACGATGCGATAGTGCAGCGGCGAGGGATACATGAAGGTCCGCACGCCGGAGAACAGCGGCAGCAGCATGCCGCCGGTGAGGCCGAAGGAATGGAACACCGGCAGCGCGTTAAGCACGCTGTCGGTCGGATTGAAGTCGATGCGGGCGGCGAGTTGGCGGCAATTGGCCAGTAGGTTGTCGTGACTCAGCACCACGCCCTTGGGCTCGCCTTCGGAGCCGGACGTGAAAAGTACGAGGGCTGCCGAGTTGGGATCGAGCCCCCCCGCCCCGCAGGCGCGCGCATGCACGCTGCCGGCGAAGGGGCGCAGCAGCAGGCCGCGCAGCTTGGCGAAGAGGCCGATCTCGCTGCGCAGATCCTCCAGGTAGACGAGCCGAACCTGCGCAGCCAGGGCCTCGGCTTCCGCTTCCAGCTTTGCCTGCTCGATGAAGCGGCGCGAGGTGTAGACCGTGGCGATCTGCGCCGTCCTGCAGGCCGAGAGCAGGTTGGCGCTGCCGGCGGTGAAGTTGAGCATGGCCGGCACCCGGCCATAGGCGGAGAGCGCGAAGAAGGAGACCGCGGCGCCGGCGGCGGTCGGCAGCAGGAGGCCGACGATCTCGCCGCGCTGCGTATCCTTCGCTATACGTCCGCCGAGCACCAAGGCGCCCGTCACCAGGCGGCCGTAGCTGAGCGGCTGGCGCTCGATGTCCTCCACCGCCGCCTTGCCGGCGCCATGGATCGCGCTGGACTCCAGCAGAGCCTGGAACAGCGTGCGCGGGTCCTGGTGGTGAATGCGGAACATCATGTCCGACATCACCTCGTAGAGCTTGTCGCCGGCGAGCTGCCGGCGACGGCGCCCGCGCGCCTCATCCGGAATGTCGAAGCGGCGCGGCGGCAGCACCGTGATGGTGATCTTCGGAAACAGGCGCAGGCGGAACTTGCCCTTAAGCCGCGAGAAGTGGGTGAACTGTGCGCCGTCGATGCGCACCGGCAGGATCGGCGCGTCCGACTTGTCGGCGATCATGCCCGGCCCCTCGTAGACCTTCATGAGCGCGCCGGTCACCGTGATGCGGCCCTCCGGGAAGATGACGCAGTGCTTGCCCTTCTCCACTTCGCGGATGAGCGCGCGGGTCGCCAGGGGCGACGTGGGGTTCACCGGGAAGGCCTCGACCAGCGCGAGGAAGGGCCGCACCCACCAGCGCGTCGCCGTGTGAGTGTCGATGGCAAAGACCGGCCGGCCGGGCAAGAAGGCGGCGAGCAACGCGCCGTCAAGGAAGGAGACGTGATTCACCACGATGACCGCCTTGGCGCCGGCGGCCGTGATGTGCTCGCGCCCATGCACCTCGACGCGGTAGCAGAGCCGCAGCAGCCCCGCGGCAATGCCCTTCATCAGCTCGGTCGGCAGCAGCTTGCACACGTAGTACGCGGCGATCACATTGGCAGCGGCGATCACCAGGAAGATGCCGGTGACCGTCATCCCGATTGCGAACAACAGCGCCGCGCCGGCCGCGCCGAGCACCATGAAGAGTGCGTTCAGCACGTTGTTGGCGGCGATGGTGCGCGCCTTGTAGTCGGCCTCGGCGCGCTGCTGCACGATGGCGTAGAGCGGCACGATGTAGAGGCCGCCGAACATCGAGACGAGCAGCAGGTCGGCGAGAATGCGCCAATGGCCGGCCTGGCCGAGGAAGGCGAGCGCGCCCAGGGGCTCAGCCAGAGCCGGCGCCGCCGCCGGCGTGACGCCGGCGCTGGCAAAGTAAAGGTCGATGGAGAATACCGCCATGCCGAGCGCGCCGAACGGCACCGTGCGCGCCGAAACCTCGCCCTTCAGCAGGCGGTCGCAGCCGATCGACCCGATGCCGATGCCGATCGAGAACACCGTGAGGAAGAGAGTCACCACCGTCTCGTCGCCACCCAGCACGGCCTTGGCATAGGGCGGAAACAGCAGGATGAAGGTGGCGCCGACCAGCCAGAACCACGAGATGCCGAGGATCGAGAGGAAGATGTCACGGCGGGACGCGGCATGCTTCAGGATAGCGCCGGTCTCGCCGATGAAGTTCCAGCTCACCTTGAGGCTGGGGGCCGTAGCGGGTGCGGCGGGGATCGCCAGGCTGGCCGCCCAGCCGAAGGCCGCGACGACAACCACGGCGGTGGAGATGATGGCGATGCCCCCATCGACGCGGACCAGCAGGCCGCCGGCGATGGTGCCGAGCAGGATGGCAAGGAAGGTCGCCGCCTCGATGAGGGCGTTGCCGCCGACCAGTTCCCGCGCCGCCAGATGCTGCGGCAGGATGCCGTACTTCAGGGGGCCAAAGAAGGTGGACTGCGCGCCCATCAGGAACAGCACGGCGATGAGGAAGTCGGCGCGGCCCCAGGCAAAGCCGGCGGCAGCAAGCCCCATGACGACGATCTCCGCCGCTTTCACCACGCGGATCATGCGCGCCTTATCGTACTTGTCTGCAAGCTGGCCGGCGGTCGCGGAGAACAGGAAGAACGGCAGCACGAAGAGCCCGCCGGCGACTGCCACCAGCACCTCGCCCTGGCCGGCATCCGCGGCAAGCCGGAACAGGATCAGGATGACCAGCGCATTCTTGTAGAGGTTATCGTTGAAGGCGCCGAGGAATTGAGTAACGAAGAGCGGCAGGAAGCGGCGGCTCTTCAGGATGTCCAGGGTACGGTCCGACATGATGAGCTTCCGGTGCGATGATGAGGGTCGACTACGCGCCGCCGCCGAGGGCGCGCCAGCAGCTTTCGGTGAGGTGCGCGGCAAAAGCGCCGAGCGGCCGGTCGATCCGGCCGTATACCTTGAAGACGGCGACCTGCAGCACAATGCCGAGCACCATGGCGGTGGCGACCTGCGCGTTCTGGTGCGGGATCTCGCCGCGCGCGACGGCCGCCTCGATGACGCCCTTCAACACGGTCACCGGCGTCTGCATCTCGGTCGTCACACGCTCGAGCTGGCCGTGCTGCACCAGCAGCAGGAAGCGGAACATATCCGGGTCGCGCTCGAAGAGGCTGCAGAACAGGCCGACCATGGCGGCGAGCTTCGGGCGCAGCCCTTGTCGTGCCGCCTGCAGCGCATCGAGTTGCTGAGCCAGCCCCGTGTAGTTGCGCGAGAAAAGCTGCCAGACCAGTTCTTCCTTGCTGGGATAGTGGCGGTAGATGGTTCCCTCGGCGATGCCCGCGGCGCGGGCGATGTCGCCAATGGTGGTGCGATCGACGCCCTTCTCGGCGAAGAGCGCGAGCGTCACCTGCTCGATTCTCTCCTGGGTGCGCTGGCCGCGCGTCGGCTGGGTCGTCATAGCTACGCTTAGATGTAAGTGAACGCTCACTCACATATATCTTCTTTGCAGCGGACTGGCAAGCGACAATCGCGCCCGGCCAAGGCAATTTCTCTGCAAAGAAAAGGTTAACCATACCAGGCGCACAGTATGTGGGGCCCATCACAGGAGTTTCCGCCTAGACCCTTGCGGACTCCAATGGAAGATGTAAACTTTCTTACATTCTTTAACGCTCTGGAATCGCTGGGACTCCCTTGGAAACTCTGGTCGGTATTGTCGGCGGCGTCGCCCTCCTCCTCTGGGGGGTGCGCATGGTGCGCACCGGCGTGACGCGCTCCTTCGGCGCCGAGCTGCGCCGGCTGCTGGCGCTCTCCGCAAAATCGCGCCTCACCGCCTTCGCCTCGGGCCTCGCCGTCACCGGTGCGTTGCAGAGCGGCACCGCCACCACCCTCATCATCACCTCCTTCGCCGCGCAGGGCCTGGTCACCGGGGCCGCAGCGCTGGCCATCATCCTGGGTGCCGACGTCGGCACCACGATCGTCGTGCAGTTGCTCTCCTTTGGACTGCACTGGCTGTCGCCGCTGCTCATCGCCGCCGGCGTCTTCGGCTTTCTCTCGGTCCGCCGCAGCCGTCACAAGAACCTCGCGCGCATCACCCTCGGGCTCGGTGTCATGCTGCTGTCGCTGCAGCTCATCGTTCAGGCCTCCGCACCGCTACGCGAGTCGCAGGTGTTCGGCGTGCTGGTGGAGCCGCTCAGCCACGAAATTCTGCTGGTGGTACTGGCAGGCGCCATGCTGACCTGGGCGGCCCACTCCAGCGTCGCCATCGTTCTGCTCATCATGTCGCTCGCCGGCTCCGGCGTGCTCCCCATCCAGCTCGCCCTGGCGCTGGTGCTCGGCGCCAACCTTGGCGCCGCCATCACGCCGGTCGGCATCACCTGGGGCTCGCCGGCCGCGGCGCGCCGACCGCCGGTCGGCAACCTGGTGATCCGCACCGCCGGCGTGCTGGCCGTGCTGCCGGCGCTGCAGTGGCTGCTGCCCTACCTCGCCTTCCTTGGCGAAGATCCGGCGCGCATGGTCGCCAACTTCCACACCCTGTTCAACCTGGCCATCGCCGCGATCTTCCTGCCCTTCGTGAACCAGTTGATAGCGCTGATCGCCCGCCTGCTGCCTGACCAGGTGGCGACCGACGACCCGGGCCGCCCCAAGTACCTCGACGACGGCACGCTGGATACGCCCGCCGTGGCGCTGACCTGCGCTGCCCGCGAGGCGCTGCGCATGGGTGACGAGGTGAAGAAGATGCTGCAGGCCGCCGGCACGGTTCTGCACAGCAACGACGAGACGCTGAGGAAGGAGACCGAGGCGGCCGACGACGTGGTCGACCACCTGCACGAGGCCATCAAGCTCTACCTCACCAAGCTCAACAACGAGGAGCTGGACGCGCAGGAGAGCGGGCGCTGCGTGGAGATCCTCAACTTCACCACCAACCTCGAGCACATCGGCGACATCATCGACAAGAACCTGATGGAGCTGGCCAGCAAGAAGATCAAGAACCACACCGCCTTCTCGGCCGAGGGCATGGCGGAGCTGCAGGCCTTCCACGCGCGCATCGTCAGCAACCTCGATCTGGCGATGAACGTCTTCGCCTCGGGGGATATCGAGCTGGCGCGCCAGCTACTGCGCCAGAAAGCCCAGGTGCGCGAGTTGGAGCGCCGCTACATCGAGAGCCACTACGAGCGGATCGGCGCCCGTCGGCCCGACTCGGTCATCTCCTCGGCGCTGCACCTCGACGTGCTGCGCGACCTCAAGCGCATAAACAGCCACCTGACCTCCGCCGCCTACTCCATCCTGGAGCGCGCCGGCGAGCTGACGGAGAGCCGGCTGCGCGAGCACATCAAAGTGACCACAGGGCAGAGCGTTGCGAGCCCCGACATCTCATAGCATCGGACCACACCGCCCATGAGCGATGCCATCCAACGGCTCTACGCCAAGGTCACCCTGGAGCGCGGCGGCAATCCCAAGACATCGCGCACCGCCAAGCTGTTCGCCGACGGGCGCACCAAGATCGCCAAGAAGCTGGTCGAGGAAGCCTCGGAGGTGTCGCTGGAATGCGTCACCAACAACCGCGACGAGGTGATCCACGAGTCGGTCGATCTGCTGTACAACTGGATCGTCCTGCTGTCGGAGATGGGCATCCGGCCGGCCGAGATCTGGCACGAGATGGAGCGCCGCGAGGCCGAGTACGGCATTGCCGGCAAGCTGCCGAAGGAGAACGGCAACGGCCATTCCTGCACCGGCAAAAAGAAGGCCGGCGGCCAGTCATGACGCTGACAGGATATCCGCGCGGCGGCAGCGCCAGCACCGGCAACACCCGGGACGGCATCTCGTCGCGGCATGAGCGCATCCTCAGCCTGCTGGAGAGCCGCGGCTTCGTCTCCATCGGCAGCCTCGCCAAGTCCTTCGCGGTATCCGAGCAGACGGTCCGCCGCGATCTCAACGACCTCGAGCGACGCGGCCTGGTGACCCGCTACCACGGCGGCGCCGGCCTGCCGCCGGTCGCCGGCGATGTCGACTACGACAAGCGCAAGCGTAGCCACGCCAAGGAGAAGCAGCAGATCGCCGCCCTGGTGGCGCGGCAGATACCGGAAGGCGCCACCATCTTTATCGACATCGGGACCACTATGGAGGCAGTCGCGGAGGCGCTGCTGAATCACCGCCGCCTGACCGTGGTGACCAACCACCTGACGGTTGCCACCATCCTCAACTGCAAGCGCGAGTTTCAGGTCATTCTTGCCGGCGGCGTGCTGAAGCACAACGACCAGGCCACCACCGGAGAGGCGACCCGCGAGTTCCTGGAGAAGTTCCGCGTCGGCTATGGCATCTTCGGCATCGGCGGGGTCAGCGAAGACGGCGATCTCCTCGACTTCGACTTCCGCGACATCGGCGTCTCCGCCACGGCGATGAAGATCTCGCGCAAGCGCCTGATCGCCCTCGACCACTCGAAGTTCGCCTCGGAAGCCATGGTGCGTGTCGCACACCTGCGCGACGTCGACATGGTGTTCACCGACGCGGCGGCGCCCGCCCGCCTCACGCGCACGATGCGGGACAATGGGGTCCAGCTCTTCGTCGCCGAGACCGAGGCCGAGCCCGACAGCTCCAACATCACCGCCCTGCGGCGCTGAAGCCACCTACGCACGCCGCTGGCTGCGGCACCTACATTGAAGGCTGTCGTCCCGGCACTTGTCCTCACCGTTCAAACGGTCGTGGGAATCCTCGCGGCTGGCTATAGAACATAAACGGCGCAAGGCATCGCCTTGCGCCAGCGCCAATAAATTCCCGGGAACAAGTCCCGGGACGACAGTAGTGTGTATTCCGTCGATCAGATGATCGCGTGGCGGACCTTCGCCGAGACCCACTCGCTGACCACCACCGTGGCAATGATGACCAGCAGGATGACCGAAACCTGCGTCCAGGCCAGCAGGTTGATCGAGGCGTTGAGCTGCAGGCCGATGCCGCCGGCGCCAACCAGCCCCAGAACGGTCGACTCGCGGATGTTGATGTCCCAGCGGAACACCGAGATGCCGGCGAAGGCCGGCATGATCTGCGGCACGATGCCGTAGGCCACAACCTGCGCACCGGAAGCGCCGGTGGCCCGGACCGCTTCGACCTGGCTCTCATCGATCTCCTCGATCGCCTCGTAGAGCAGCTTGGCGCAGAAGCCGATCGAGCGCAGCCCGATCGCGATGATGCCGGCCAGAACGCCGGGCCCGACGATGGTCACCAGCATCAGGGCCCAGATCAGCGAATTGATCGAACGCGAGGAAACAATGATGAAGAGCGCGACGGGTCGCACGAAGGCGACGCTGGGCGTGGTGTTGCGCGCCGCGAGGAAAGCAGTCGGCACCGCCAGGATGATCGCCAGAACGGTGCCCAGGGTCGCGATGTTGAGGGTGTCCCAGATCGCGCCCCAGAGCTGGTTCATATAGGCGAAGTTCGGCGGCAACATGCGCTCGCCGAGGTCGGCGGCCGCCGTGGGCGCGTCTGTGACGAACAGCCAGATGGTGCGCTCGGAAATGAGCTGCCAGCAGAACATGAAGACAGCAACGCAGGCGAGCCAAGCCAGCCAGATCGCGAGTTGCCTGCGCGTCGTGCGGCGCTGCCAGGCCTTGCGGCCGTCGGTGAGAGTCGCGACTGGCATCACTGCACCCAGCGGCGGACGTGGCCGGAGGTGTACTCCACGGCCATGACGATGGCGATGATGATCAGCAGAATGGCCGCCGCGGAGTCGAACTCGTAGCGCTCGAAGGCGGTGTTCAGCGTGGCGCCGATGCCACCGCCGCCGACGATGCCGACCACCGCGGATTCACGGAAGTTGATATCGAAGCGGTAGAGTCCGAGGCCGATCATCCGCGGCATTACCTGCGGCTGCACCGAATAGTTCAGCCATTGCAGCCAGCCCGCGCCCGTCGCGCGCACGGCCTCGGCCTGCGCCGGATCCATGTCCTCGATATCCTCGGCCAGCAGCTTGCCGTAGAATCCGATGGTCGCGACCGACAGCGTGACGAAGCCGGCGAAGGGACCGAAGCCGAAGAGCTTCACGAAGAAGATCGCAAGAATGACTTCCTGGAAACTGCGCGACACCGCGAGGACGCCGCGGCAGAAGTAATAGACCGGCTTCGGCGCCAGATTGCGCGCCGCTCCGAGGCCGACGGGAATCGAGATCAGAATGCCGACGACGGTCGAGGTGACGGTCATCCACAAGCTCTCGTAGATACCCTCGGCAATGGCGTCCCAGCGGGTCACGAAATCCGGCGGGAAGAAAGCGCCAAGAAACGCCTCGGCGCGCGGCAGGCCCTCGGCCACACGCGTCCAGTTGATGTCGAGCGTGCCGAAGGCAATGGCGAGGTAGAGGGCGACGCCGAGGCCGAGAGTCCAGCGCAGGCGGGCATCGCGGATAAACGGCGGCTTCGACCAGGTGCGGCGCGTTGCAGCGGTGGTGGCCATGGGAACTTCGGCGCTCAAGTCAGGCCGGCGAGGCGGTCGCGCTCGAGCTGCAGCAGGTGGACCTCGCCCCCACCTTCGTCGTCGCCCGCGTCCTCGTCTTCGTCGGCCTTGCGGATCGTCGCCTCCCAGTCCTCCTCGCCGTAGATCTCGGTGAGGACCTCGGCCGTCAGGCCATCGGGCGGGCCGTCGTAGACCACCTCGCCGAGGCGTAGCCCAACAATGCGCTCAGCGAACATCTGCGCCAGCATGACGTCGTGGATATTGATGATGGCCGAAAGGCCCCGTTCTTTGCAGAGTTCGGCGATCAGCCGCATGATCTGGCGCGAGGTCTTGGGATCGAGCGAGGCGGTCGGCTCGTCCACCAGCAGCAGCTCCGGGCCCTGCGCCAGAGCGCGGCAGATGCCGACCCGCTGCCGCTGGCCGCCGGAAAGCTCGTCGGCCCGCTTGTCCACCATGTGGTCGAGGCCGACGCGGCCGAGCAGGCGGAAAGCCTCATCGATGTCCGACTGCGGGAACTTGCGGAACCAGCTCCGCCAGAAGCCGACGTAGCCGAGGCGCCCGGAGAGCACGTTCTCCATCACCGAGAGGCGCTCGACCAGCGCGTACTCCTGGAAGATCATGCCCATGCGCCGGCGCGCCCGCCGCAGGGCGCCGGCGCCGAGCGACGTCAGCTCCAAGTCACCCAGGAAGACCTTGCCGCCGGTCGGCTCGACCAGGCGATTGATGCAGCGGATCAGCGTGGACTTGCCGGCGCCCGAGGGGCCGATGAGGGCCATGATCTGGCCGTCGGGGACGCTGAGATCGACGCCCTTCAGGGCGAGATCGCCGGTTCGGTAGCGCTTCTGGAGGTTCTCGAGACGTAGCATGGGCCCTTCCGGTCGGACTTGGCATCGCGCAAGCGAAGCGGGGCCGGCCGCCCGGCCGGCCCCGCCCGGCACCGACGCTTACTTGCACTCGTAGCTGACGCCCGAGGCCTTGTCGATCTTGCGGATGATGTCCCAGTCCGATTTGTGGTAGATCGCGACGAACTTGTCCTCGACGGCAAATTCCTCCTTCAAGGCAGAGCCCTCCCACTGGAACGTGAAGAAGGCCTGCTTGATCTTGGCGACCAGCTCGGGATGCAGGTTGTGGGCATGGCCGTAGCCCGTGGTCGGGAAGGTCTGCGACTTGTAGATGGTCCGGATCGAGTCGGCCTCCACGACCTCGCGGTCGAGCATGCGCTTCATCACCGAGTTGGCGACTGCGGCGGCTTCGTAGTCCTTATTGGAGACGCCGATAACGGAATTGTCGTGCTTGCCGGAGAATGCCGTCTTGTAGTCCTTATCGGCTTCCAGCCCGAACTCCGACAGGAGGAGCGCCGACGGCGCCTTGAAGCCGGAGTTGGAGGTCGGCGCGGTGAAGGCGAGCGCCTTGCCCTCGATGTCAGCCGGCGACTGGATTGCGCTGTCGGCCGGCACGATGATCTCCATCTCATAGCCGTAGGATCCGTCGTTCGCGGCCATCATCGCAAAGGGCACGAAACCGGCGCAGGCGACGGCGATGGGGTTGCTGCCGGTGTTCACGCCGGCGACATGCAGGCGGCCGGAACGCAGCGCCTCGAGCTGCGCCGCGTTCGACTGCACCGGGAAGAATGCCACCTTCTTGCCGGTGATCTCAGACATGTGCTTGATGAAGCCGTCCCACACCGACTGATAGACTGCGGGGTCTTCGACCGGGGTATAGGAAAAGATGATGGTATCGGGATCGAGCCATTCCGCCGGATCGGTCGGCAGGTCGGCAGTGAGGTTGCCGTCACGGTCGCAGTAGCGCTCGTCGAGGAAGCTGCGCGGGCAGTCCTCGGCGGCTACCGCCAGGCCCGACCAACTGACCCCGGAGGCGAACACGCCTGCGACCAGCAAGAAAGATAACAGGATACGGAACTTGCCCATCGTGGAGCCTCCCATAGCGAACGCTGCCCCCCGTATCGCTTCGGCGGGCGCCGGCGAACGGATGATTTGTTACAAGAACATGTAAGAAAAATTACAGCACCCTGGCAATCGAATTCTGCCTTTGCGGCCAGGCGCGCCTCCCGCGATGGCCGATCCGGTCACCACAGCGGCGCGCAATGGCAACGGGCCGGACCAGCATCACCGGTCCGGCCCTTGCCATGAGGCGCTGCAAACGGACGCTACTTGCAGTCGTAGGTGACGCCGTTCGCCTTGTCGATCTTGCGGATGATGTCCCAGTCCGACTTGTGGTAGATCGCGACGAACTTGTCTTCGGCCACGAACTCCTCCTCCAAGGCGGAGCCCTTCCATTCGAAGGTGAAGAAGGCCTGCTTGATCTTGGCCGCCAGTTCCGGATCCAGGTTGTGGGCGTGGCCGTAGCCGGTGGTGGGGAAGGTCTGCGACTTGTAGATGGTGCGCACCTGGTCCGCCTTCACGACCTCCCGCTCGAACATGCGGAACATCACCTCGTTGGCCACCGCCGCGGCGTCGTAGTCCTTGTTGGCGACGCCGATCACCGAGTTGTCATGCTTGCCGGAGAACGCCGTCTTGTAGTCCTTGTCGGCTTCCAGCCCGAAATCCGCCCTGAGGATAGCCGAGGGCGCCTTGAAGCCGGAGTTGGAGGTCGGCGCGGTGAAGGCGAGTGTCTTGCCCTTGAGGTCCGCCGGCGACTGGATCGCGCTGTCGACCGGCACAATGATCTCCATCTCATAGCCGTAGGAGCCGTCGTCCGCGGCCATCATCGCGAAGGGAACGAAGCCCGCGCAGGCGACGGCGATGGGATTTGCGCCCGTGTTCACGCCAGCGACGTGCAGGCGTCCCGAACGCAGCGCCTCGAGCTGCGCCGCATTCGATTGCACCGGGAAGAAAGCGACCTTCTTGCCCGTCACTTCGGCCATGTGCTCGATGAAGCCGTCCCAGATGTTCTTGTATACGGACGGATCCTCGACCGGGGTATAGGAGAAGATGATAGTGTCGGGATCGACCCACTCGCCCTCGTCCACCGGCAGGTCCGCGGTGAGGTTGCCGTCACGGTCGCAGTAGCGCTCGTCGAGGAAGCTGCGCGGGCAGTCCTCGGCGGCCGTCGCCGGGCCGGCCCAGGTGCCCGAGAAGGCGAGCAGGCCAAGGGCCATGAAAAAAGGTGACAAGATGCGGAACTTGCCCATCGCGGAGCCTCCCAATTGCGGATGTTTTCCCCCGTGTCGCTTCGGCGGGCGCCAGCGAACGGATGATTTATTACAAGAATATGTAAGAAAAATTACAGCGTCCTGGCAAACGAATTTTGCCTTTGCGACCAAAACCATCGCCTGCCTAGCCAGCTACGGCGACCTCCCTCGCGGTATCGAAGAAGGCGCGGATCACCTTGCCGGCGGCACGCTCACGCAGGCAGACCAGCGCCTCGTCCATCAGCACCTCGCTGTCGGAGAGGCGAATCGGCACGAGGCGCGGGTCCTGGCCGAATTCAGCCGCCGAGACCACCCCAACGCCGCCCCCGGTAGCGACGATCTCGCGCACCGCCTCGCGACCCTCGGCCTCGATGGTGGGCACCAGGGCGAGGCCCTTGGCACGCGCCGCCGCCTCGATGCTCTGGCGCGTCTTCGAGCCGCGCTCGCGCAGCACCAGCATCTGCGCGGCCAGCTCGGCAAGGGTGATCGACCGCCGCCGACTCAGGGCATGCGCGCGGCTGGTGAAGGCGATCAGCGGCGTCGAACTCAGCTTAATGACCACGAAGTCGCGGCTTTCCGGCACTTCGCCCAGGATTCCGACCTCGGCCTCGTAGTCGTAAAGCTGGGCGATGACCTCCTCGGAGTTGCCGGCGCTGACCACCATGGCGATGCCCGGATAGCGTTCTCGGAAGCGGGCGAGGATGTGCAGCATGTGATGTGCCGAATCGGCGACCACGCGGAGCGATTCGGAGCGCAGCGCCCGCGATTCGGTCAGCAGCTCCAGTGCCTGCTTCTCGACGTCGAACAGGCGGCGGGTGATCTCCAGAAGATGCTGCCCCGCCTTCGTGAGGCTTACCTGCTTCTTGTGCCTGTTGAAGAGGATGACGTCGTATTCCTCCTCCAGCTTGCGCACCTGGTCGGAAATCGCCGGCTGGGTCAGGCAAAGGGCCTCGGCGGCGCGCGAGAAGCCGCCCGTGATGGCGACGTAGTGAAAGGCTCTTAGCTGGACGTAACGCATCCTGCCGTCCCCCGATCAGGCGGCCATAGAAGTGTCATGACCATGCATTAGCATAGCCTATCCAATGTATCCAAAATAACGATTTTACAGATAGGTCCCACAGCCCCAGATTGGCACCGACCGGCCGGTCCCACCGACCCCAACCTCCCCAGGAGAGTCGCCGATGAGCCGTGGCAGCGGCACCGCCGTGACGCCCCCCAAACCCTCCATGAGTGAGCCACCCCTCGCGGGCGAGCCCTATCTGCTGACCCCCGGACCGCTGACCACCTCGGCCAGCGTAAAGCGCGCCATGCTGCGCGACTGGGGTTCCTGGGATGGCGATTTCCGCGCCATGACCGCCGAGCTGCGCCGCCGCCTGCTGGCCATCGCCGGCGACAGCCAGGGTCGTTACGACTGCGTGCCCATGCAAGGCAGCGGCACCTTCGCCGTCGAGGCCATGCTGGGAACCTTCCTGCCGCGCGACGGCAAGGCCCTGGTGCTGATGAACGGCGCCTATGGCCAGCGCATCGCCCAGATCCTCGACTATCTCGGTCGCGCCTACAGCGTGATCGACAAGGGCGACTACCTGCCGCCGCGCGGGCCGGAGGTCGCGGCCGCGCTGGAGGCCGACCCGGCGATCACCCATGTCGTGCTGGTGCACTGCGAGACCTCCTCCGGCATCCTCAACCCGGTGGCGGAGATCGCTGCTGTGGTGGCCGCAAGGGGCCGCAAGCTGCTGATCGATTCCATGAGCGCCTTCGGCGCGCTGCCGCTCGAGGTCGAGGCGATCCCCTACACCGCGATGGTCTCCTCAGCCAACAAGTGCATCGAGGGAGTGCCCGGCTTCGGCTTCGTAATCGCGCGCAAGGATGAACTGGCCGCCGCCAAGGGCCGCTGCCATTCGCTCAGCCTCGACCTGCACGCCCAGTGGGCCTACATGGACAAGACCGGCCAGTGGCGCTACACGCCACCGACCCACGTGGTGGCCGCCTTTCTTCAGGCGCTGGACGAGCACGCGGCCGAGGGCAGCGTCGGCGGGCGCGGTCGGCGCTATGCCGAGAATCGCGACGTCATGGTGGCCGGCATGCGCGCCCTCGGCTTCGAGACTCTGCTGCAGGACGGCTGGCTGTCGCCGATCATCGTCACCTTCTTCAACCCGGCGCACCCGAAGTTCGCCTTCCAGACCTTCTACGACCTCTTGAAAGCGCGCGGCTTCATCATCTATCCCGGCAAGCTGACGGTGGTGGATTCCTTCCGCATCGGCTGCATCGGGCGCATGGACGCCGCCGTCATGCGCAGCCTCGTCGCCGCGGTCGCCGACTGCCTCCAGGTCATGGGGGTCGACGACGCCACCCCGCCGGTCGCCGCCATGGACGAGCGCGCCAAGCTGGTTGCCTGATACGTAAAGGAACACCTATGAGCAAGCACTCCCAGACGGTGACCGTCAACGGCCGCAGCTACGCCTTCCCCGAGGCGCCCGTCGTGGTGGTCTGCATCGATGGCTCGGAGCCCGACTATATGGAGGAGGCGGTGGCCGCCGGGCGCATGCCGTGGCTGGCGGACATGCTGCCGGGCGGCGCCGACCTGCGTGCCGACTGCGTGGTGCCGAGCTTCACCAACCCCAACAACCTCTCCATCGTCACCGGGCAGCCGCCTGCCGTGCACGGCATCTGCGGCAACTTCTTCTACGATCCCGCCCAGGACGCCGAGGTCATGATGAACGACCCGGCCTACCTGCGCGCGCCGACGATCTTCGCCGCCTTTCAGCAGGCCGGCGCCACGGTCGCCGTGGTCACCGCCAAGGACAAGCTGCGCCGCCTGCTCGGCCATGGCCTCACGATGAAGGCCGGCGCGGCGGTCTGCTTCTCCGCCGAGAAGGCGAACGAGGCCTCGGTTGCGGAGAACGGCATCAACGGACTGCTGGCGCTGACCGGCAAGCCTCTGCCGAGCGTCTATTCCGCCGACCTGTCGGAATTCGTCTTCGCGGCGGGCGTGAAGCTGATGGAGTCCATGCGGCCCGACCTCATGTACCTCTCCACCACCGACTACATCCAGCACAAGCACGCGCCGGGCAGCGACGGCGCCAACGACTTCTACGCCATGATGGACGGCTATTTCGCCGCGCTCGACGCCGCTGGCGCGGTCATCGTGTTGACCGCCGACCACGGCATGAACGCCAAGCACAACGCCGACGGCTCGCCCAACGTGCTCTACCTGCAGAGCGCGCTCGATGCGTTCCTCGGCGAAGGCGAGGCGCGTACCATCCTGCCAATCACGGATCCCTATGTGGTCCACCACGGCGCCCTCGGCTCCTACGCCACGGTCTACCTGCCCGAGGGTGCCGATGTCGCCGCCGTGGCGAGGCACGTCGCCGGCCTGGAGGGCGTCGAGCGGGTGCTCACGCGCAAGGAGGCCGCCGAGGCCTTCGAGCTGCCTGAGGACCGCATCGGCGAGCTGGTGGTGGTCACCGAGCGCGCGCGCGCCGTGGGCACGCGACCCGACAAACACGACCTCTCCGGCCTCGACGTGCCGCTGCGCTCCCACGGCGGTGTCAGCGAGCAGCGCGTGCCGCTGGTGGTGAACCGTCCGGTCCGAGGCCTTGCCGGCTGCCGGCTGCGCAACTTCGACGCCTTTGACGTCGCCCTCAACCATGCCGCGGCGAGCCGCTCCGCAGCCGCCGAGTAAGGAAGTCCACGATGGCCATCGCCAAGTCCGCCGCCCCTGTCATTCGCCACGAACCCATGCGCATCGCCGGGCGCCGGGTCGACGCCGAGGGCGTCGTCGAGGTGCGCTATCCTTACACCGACGAAGTGATCGGCACCGTCCCTGCCGGCACCGCGACGCACGCCCGCGAGGCCTTCGAGATCGCCGCGCGCTATCAGCCCAAGCTCACCCGCTACGAGCGCCAGCAGATCCTGCTGAATACGGCGGAGCTGCTGGTCGCGCGCAGGGACGAGATCTCCGACCTCGTCACCCTCGAGCTCGGCATTTCCAAGGCCGACTCGCTCTACGAGGTTGGGCGCGCCTACGATGTCTTCACGCTCGCCGGGCAGCTTTGCATTCAGGACGACGGCGAGATCTTCTCCTGCGATCTCACGCCGCACGGCAAGGCGCGCAAGATATTCACGACGCGCGAGCCGCTGACGGCGATCTCCGCCATCACCCCGTTCAACCACCCGCTCAATATGGTGGCGCACAAGGTGGCGCCCTCCGTCGCCACCAACAACTGCATGGTGGTGAAGCCGACCGAGCTGACGCCCATGACGGCGCTCATCCTGGCTGACGTGCTGTACGAGGCGGGGCTGCCGCCGGAGATGTTCTCTGTGGTGACCGGCTGGCCGCGAGACATCGGCCTGGAAATGATCCAGAACCCGCAGGTCGAGCTCATCACCTTCACCGGCGGCGTGCCGGTCGGCAAGATGATTGCCGAGAAGGCGGGCTACAAGCGCACGGTGCTGGAGCTCGGCGGCAACGACCCGCTGATCATCCTGAACGACCTCTCCGACGACGATCTCGTCAAGGCCGCCGACCTCGCCGTCGCCGGCGCCACCAAGAACTCCGGCCAGCGCTGCACGGCGGTGAAGCGCATCCTCTGCCAGGAGTCGGTGGCTGACCGCTTCGTGCCCCTGGTGCTGGAGCGCGCGAAGAAGATCCGCTTCGGCGACCCCATGGCCAGGGACACCGACCTCGGCACCGTGGTGCACGCCCAGGCCGCGGAGCTGTTCGAGCAGCGCGTGCACCTGGCCGCCGAAGCGGGCGCCGAGATTCTCTACAATCCGGGACGTGAAGGGGCATTGCTGCCGCCCATCGTGGTCGACCGCGTGCCCCATGAGTCGGAACTGGTAATGGAGGAGACCTTCGGCCCCATCGTTCCCGTGGTGCGCGTGCCCGATGACGACGAAGCCGTCATGCGGATTTCCAACTCGACCGCCTTCGGCCTGTCGTCGGGCGTCTGCACCAACGATTTTCGCCGCATGCAGGCCTACATCCGCGGCCTCAGGGTCGGCACCGTGAACATCTGGGAAGTGCCCGGCTACCGCATCGAGATGTCGCCCTTCGGCGGCATCAAGGACTCCGGCCTCGGCTACAAGGAAGGCGTCATCGAGGCGATGAAGAGCTACACCAACGTGAAGACGTTTTCGCTGCCGTGGGGGTGAGGTGATCAATGAGGTGGCGAGTTGGGCGCGTCCTTTGTCGCCGCTTCTCTTATCGCCACCCTCGGCCTTGAGCCGAGGGTCCAGGGGCAACCGGCTGAGCGGTCGCTCTGGATGCTCGGGTCAAGCCCGAGCATGACAGTTTGGGGAGTGGCATCGAAGTTGTGACTTCCCCTCCTGCCACCCTCACTCTTGCCGCGCGCCTCGGGACCTGCGACAAGCGTTACAATAAGCAAAAGCAACGTTAGCTAGGCTAGGGGCCTGATTGTCTGAGTTCGCTGTGGCGCTGGTGCTCGGCGCGGCGGTGCTGCACGCCACCTGGAACGCCATCGTCAAGGGCACGCGGGCGCGCGCCCTGGTGCTGGCCGCCGTCGCCGCCACCAACGGCACCGTCGGCCTCGGCCTGCTGCTGTGGGCGGAGACGCCCGCCATGGCCTCCTGGCCCTACATCGCGGCCTCGGCACTCACCCACTTCGGCTACTACTATTTTCTGGCGATGGCCTACAAGTGGGGCGACCTCTCGCGGGTCTACCCCATCGCCCGCGGCAGCGCCCCGCTGCTGGTGGCGTTGGGCGCCCTGGTGTTCGCCGGCGAACAGCTTTCCCTGCTCGGATGGAGCGGCGTGGTCGTGGTGTCCGGCGGGATCTCGATCCTCGCCTTCTTCTCCCGTGGCCCGAGCGTGCCGGATCCGCGCTCGACGGCAGCCGCCATCGCCACCGGCCTCATCATCGCCGCCTACAGCGTCATCGACGGCATCGGCGTGCGGCTTTCGGCCAGCCCTTTCGGCTACATGGGCTGGCTCTTCGTCACCGAGTTCCTCGTTACCTTTTTCCTCTGGGCCCGGCTGCGCCCGCGTTTCACGCCGGAGGTCCGGGCCACCCTTGCGGTCGGCTACCTCGGCGGCTTCTGCGCGGTGGTCGCCTACGGCATGGTCATCTACGCCAACACCCTGGCGCCGCTCGGCATGGTCTCGGCCCTGCGCGAGTCCAGCGTGATCATGGCTGCCCTCTTCGGCGTCGTCATTTTCCGCGAGCGGCCGTGGATCAGCCGGATCGCCGCCGCCATCACGGTGGCCGCGGGAATCCTCGTCCTCACGCTGACCGGTTAGCTCGCCGGCTTATCAGACAAATCTTTCGACGCATAAAAAGAATAGATTTTCCCTATCGAAAACCACCATGCACTATGCTGGTGGGAACAGGGATTAGCGCCCATCGCAACCGTTACACGGTAATAAGCGCAACAAGGGCCTGAGACAGGGTCGTTGGGCCAGAATAGGGGAGCTTACAAGACATGGCATTGCACAGAATCGGTCTGACCGCGCTGGCGGCCGGCCTGCTGCTGACAACGGCAGCCCAGGCGCAAACCGAACTCACGGTCTACTCGGCCATCGAGGCGGAAGACCTGAAGCGCTACGCCGAGACCTTCAACCAGGACCACCCGGATATCAAGATCAACTGGGTGCGCGACTCGACCGGCGTGGTCACTGCCAAACTGCTGGCGGAAAAGAACAATCCGCAGGCCGACGTGATCTGGGGTTTGGCGGCGACCTCGCTGCTGCTGCTGAAGACCGAAGGCATGCTGGAGCCCTACGCACCCAAAGGCGTCGAGCTGCTCGACAAGAAGTTCGTCGACAACAGCAGCCCGCCGAACTGGGTCGGCATGGACGCCTGGGCGGCGGCGGTCTGCTTCAACACCGTCGAGGCGGAAAAGCTCGGCCTGCCGGCGCCGAAGACCTGGAAGGATCTGACCAATCCGGTCTATGCCGGCCACATCATCATGCCGAACCCCAATTCTTCGGGCACCGGTTTCCTCGACGTCTCCTCCTGGATCCAGCTCTTCGGCGAGGACGGGGCCTGGTCCTACATGGACGATCTGCACCAGAACATCGCTCGCTACACCCACTCGGGCTCGGCGCCCTGCAAGCTGGCTGGCTCCGGCGAGGTGGCGCTCGGCATCTCCTTCGCCTTCCGCGGTGCCAAGTCGAAGGAGGCCGGCGCGCCGATCGACATTATCGTCCCGGAGGAGGGCATTGGCTGGGACATGGAGGCATCGGCCATCGTCGCCGGCACTTCCAAGCTGGAAGCCGCGAAAACGCTGCTTGACTGGACCATCACCAAGAAGGCCAACGAGATGTACAACGTCGGCTACGCCGTGGTCGCCTACCCGGGCGTTGCCAAGCCGGTGCCGCATTTCCCGGAGAACCTCATCGACAAGATGATCGACAACGACTTCGAGTTCGCCGCCAACAACCGCGCGCGCATCCTCGAAGAATGGCAGAAGCGCTACGATTCGAAGTCCGAGCCGAAGAGCTGATCTCCCCATCCGGAAGTGCCGCCCGGATTTTTGAGGAAGGGGGGCGCCGCGCAAGCGGCGCCCCCTTTTGATCCGCCCGGCCCTGCCGCATACTGACGCCAGCGGCCGGTTCCGCCTTCAGCGAGGCCTTTCCTTGTCCAGCTACCTGCGTATCCGCGACCTCAGCAAGAAGTTCGGCGAATTCACGGCGCTGCGCGATATCTCGCTCGACGTCGAGGACGGCGAATTCGTCTGCTTCCTGGGCCCTTCCGGTTGCGGCAAGACCACCCTCCTGCGCGCCGTTGCCGGGCTCGACCTGCAAACGCGCGGCACCATCGAGCAGGCCGGGCGGGACATATCGGCCCTGCCGATCGCCGAGCGCGACTTCGGCATCGTGTTCCAGTCCTACGCCCTGTTCCCTAATCTCACCATCGAGCGCAACGTCGCCTTCGGGCTGGAGAACAGTGGCCGCTCCAAAGCGGAAATTGCCGCGCGGGTCAGCGAGCTGCTCGACCTCGTCGGCCTTGCCGACCAGCGCCGCAAGTACCCGGCGCAGCTCTCTGGCGGCCAGCAGCAGCGCATCGCGCTCGCCCGCGCCATCGCCACCGCGCCGGGGCTCCTGCTGCTCGACGAGCCGCTCTCGGCGCTCGACGCCAAGGTGCGCGTCCACCTGCGCCACCAGATCAAGGAATTGCAGCGCAAGCTCGGCGTTACCACCGTCATGGTAACCCACGACCAGGAGGAAGCGCTGTCGATGGCCGATCGCATCGTGGTGATGAATCACGGCGTCATCGAGCAGATCGGCACGCCGACCGAGATCTACCGCCAGCCGAAATCGCTCTTCGTCGCCGACTTCATCGGCGAGACCAATCAGCTCCACGCCACGCTTGCCGCGTCAGGCCGCTTCACCCTCGGCAATGCCAGTCTCGCCGGCACCACCGACGGCCTTGCCCCGGGGCAGCCGATCGTGGTCACCATCCGGCCGGAGGACATCATTCCGCACGCGCCGGGGACCGCCGCCGCGGTGAGCGGCGGTAGCCTCGTCGAGGTCATCATCGGCGAGATGGAGTTCCTGGGCTCGTTCTGGCGCTCGCGGCTCAGCGGCACGGCGCTCGGCGACGAGCAGCTGGTCGCCGACTTCTCGATCAACGCGGTGCGCCGCCTGTCGCTCGACGAAGGCGCGCCGCTCACGATCGAGCTGCCGGCCAGCCGCCTTATCGCCTTCCCGGCCCAGAACGCACCGGGGGACGGCGCCCGTGCCGGCTGAGGTGCTCGCCGCGCCGGAAGCCGACCTGGCGAAGGGCCGACCGGTCAAGGCGCGGCTCGGCCGCGACGATCTCGTCATGCGCGGCTTCATGGTGGTGATCGCGCTCTACCTGGTGATCGCCCTCGCCCTGCCGCTCTACGTCATGCTGTCGAAGTCGTTCTCGACCTTCCGCTTCGACCTCACGGCATACGAGTTCCAGGTGAGCGACGCCGAGGGCAGCTTCGCCGCGCGCCCCATCACAGCAGCGGAGCTGAACGAGCGGCTGCGGGCGGTGCCCCCTGAGGATCTCGCCACCAGCGGCGACGGCCGTCTGCCCGCCACCGCCTTCTTTCCCGACTTCAGCTTCCGCAGCCCGGTGCACTACCGCATCCGCGGCATCAGCGAGGATGCCGCCTTCCTCATCGGCTCGGAGCTATTCACCGGCACCGCCTGGCAGGAGGTCGATTCCAACACCTTTCGCCGCGTCATGCTGCGCCCGTCGCGCGACATCGGATTCGCGAACTACGCCACCTACTTCTCGACGCCGTCGCTGTTCCAGTCGATTCAGAATTCGCTCATCATCGCAGCCATCAGCACCGTCATCACCGTCGCGCTCGCCTTCGGCTTTGCCTACGCGCTCACCCGAAGCTGCATGCCGCTCAAAGGGCTGTTCCGGCTCGTCGCGCTGGCGCCCATCCTGGTGCCCTCGCTGCTGCCGGGTATCGCTCTCGTTTACCTCTTCGGCAACCAGGGCCTCCTGAAGGCGCTGCTGTTCGGCGAGACGATCTACGGCCCCATCGGCATCGTCATCGGCTCGGTGTTCTTCACCTTTCCCCACGCCATGATCATCATCACCACGGCGCTGGCGATCTCCGACGCGCGGCTCTACGAGGCGGCCGAGTGCCTGAAGGCGAGCCGCTGGAAGATCTTCTGGACCGTTACCGTGCCGGGCGCGCGCTACGGCCTGATCTCCGCCGCCTTCGTGGTGTTCAACCTGGTGATCACCGACTTCGGCCTGCCCAAGGTGATCGGCGGCCAGTTCAACATGCTGGCGGTCGACATCTACAAGCAGGTGATCGGCCAGCAGAACTTTGAGATGGGCGCCGTCGTCTCGGTGGTGCTGCTGATCCCGGCGATCTTCGCCTTCACCGTCGACCGCTTCGTGCAGAAGCGCCAGGTGGCGTCGCTCTCGGCGCGCTCGGTGCCCTACCAGCCGAAGCCGAGCCGGCGCTTCGATGTGCTGGCCCTCGGCTACTGCGTCCTGGTCGCCATTTTCATCCTCGGCCTGCTGGGGATCTGCCAGTTCGCCGCCCTGGTGAAGTTCTGGCCCTACGACCTCAGCCTCAGCCTGACCAACTATGCCTTCGACCTGATGGACGGCGGCGGCTGGGACTCCTACTACAACTCCATCCAGATGGCGTTGTTGACCGCGGTGGCCGGCACGATCGTGGTCTTCGTCGGCGCCTACATGGTGGAGAAGACCAAGGGCTTCGAGACCGGGCGCTCGCTATTCCAACTGCTCGCCATGCTGCCGATGGCGGTCCCCGGGATGGTGCTCGGCCTCGCCTACATCTTCTTCTTCAACGACCCGCGCAACCCGCTGCACTTCCTCTACGGCACCATGGCGATCCTGGTGGTCTGCACGGTGACGCACTTCTACACCGTCTCGCACCTGACCGCGATGACCGCCCTGAAGCAGATGGACAGGGAGTTCGAGTCGGTCGCGGCCTCGCTGAAGCAGCCTTTCCACCGCCTCTTCCGCGTCGTCACCGTGCCGGTTTGCCTACCGACAATTCTCGACATCTCGATCTACCTCTTCGTGAACGCCATGACGACAGTGTCGGCGGTGGTCTTTCTCTACGCGCCGACCACCACCCTGGCCTCGGTGGCGGTGCTGAACATGGACGATGCCGGCGACATCGCTCCCGCCGCCGCTATGGGCATGATGATCCTCTATACCAACGCCGGCGCCCGCATCGTCCACCTCATCCTGTCCAAGGGCGTGCTGCGGCGCACCCAGGCCTGGCGCTTCCGCTAGGGGCCTGGCGCTTCCGCTAGGGGCTTGGCGCTTCTGCTGGCAAGGTCTCAGCGGCAGAGGCCGACCCGTCAATGCGCCTCGCGCCGCTGCGCGGCGGCAATCCAGCGCTTGAGTCCGGCCGCGCCTAGCCGCTAACCTGGGCGTCCGCCGCGGCGCAACTGACCGCAACAGCAGGGGAAAAGCGCGCTTTGGCCAGAATCTCCATCCAGTTCACCCTGTTCTCCGCCTTTTATTCGCCGCTCATTTCCACAATGTCGGGCGGCTTTCTGCGCGAGGAAGGGCTCGAGCCCGAGTGGTCGGTGGCGCCACCGGGCGTCTCCGCCATCGGCGCGCTGCGCGACGGCAAGGCCCATGTGGTGCAGTCGGCGCTGAGCCAGGCCTTCACGCCGCTGAACGAGGGCCTCATCCCGCCGGCGGTGCACTTCGCCCAGGTGAACGAGATGGACGGCTTCTTCCTGACCGGTCGCGAGGCCGATCCCGATTTCTCCTGGCGCAAGCTGGAGGGCGCCGAGGTGGTGATGTTCAAGGGCGGCCAGCCGAACGCCATGTTCCGCTACGCCTGCCATAAGGCGGGCATCGACTTCGCGAAAATTCGGCCGATCACGCCCGGCGGCGCCGCCGACATCGACCGCGCCTTTCGCGACGGCCAGGGGCAGTATGTCCAGCAGCAGGGACCTTTTCCGCAGCAGCTCGAGTCGGACGGGATCGGCCACATTGTAGCGCAGGTAGGCAGGCAGATCGGCCCTTGCGGATTCTCCAGCCTGGCCGCCACGTCTGAGTGGCTGGAAGGCGACATGGCGAAAGCCTTCGTGCGTGCCTACCGGCGGACCCGCGCCTATCTGAACGAGGCGCCCGCTGCCGAGATCGCCCGCGCCGAAAAACGCTTCTTCCCGCAGATCGACGAGGCGGTGCTGGCCGACTGCATCGCCACCTATCAACAGCTCGGCTGCTGGACGCCGCACGTCGAGATTACGCAACCCGCCTTCGAGGCGACGCTCGATGTCTTTGCATACAACGGCCTGATAAAGCGACGCTTCCGCTACGACGAGGTCTGCGCGGCCCTACCCGCCGCCGACTAGCGCCGGCGCTCGACGAGCGGCACCAGCCGCAACGCCACGATCGAGCCGGCCTGCAACAGCCGATTGCAGGCGAAGTCTCCGGCGGAGGCGTCTGCGGCAATGGTAAGATCCGGCCTTGCACCGGGGGCTGCAACGGCGAGAGGATCGTGTATCCTCAGGCGGCAGACAAGACCTCTAAGAAATGCCCGCCAAGGCGGCCGCACGAACGATGCGCGGCATCTCTGACGGCACCCCGGCAAAACCACTGACACGGCAGGTAAACTCCATGAGCGTAACGCCGCTTTCGCCGGAACAGCTCTATACGCGCTGCGACGTCACGCGCTTCACTTTCGAGACCACCGAAGAGTTGCGGGACCTTGACCAGGTCATCGGCCAGGAGCGCGCGCTGGAAGCGATCCATTTCGGCGCGTCCATCGGGCACGACGGCTACAATCTCTTCGTGCTCGGGCCGTCCGGAACCGGCAAGCGCACGGTGGTGAAGCGCCTGCTGCGCGAAAAAGCCAGCGGCGAGCCCGTGCCGCCCGACTGGATCTATCTCAACAACTTCGAGACGCCGCACCAGCCCAGGGCGCTGCCTCTGCCGACCGGCCAAGGCCGTGCGTTGCAGGCGGCGATGCGCCACCTGGTCGACGAGCTGCGCACGGCGATACCGGCCGCCTTCGAGAGCGAGGATTACCGCAACCGTCGCCAGGCGCTGGAGGACGGCGCCCGCGAACGCCAGGAGACCGCCTTCCAGGCGTTGCGCGAGAAGGCGGAGGCGCAGGACATCGCCCTGATCCGAACGCCGACCGGGTTTGCCTTCGCGCCGATTGCGGACGGCGCGGTGATGGAGCCGAAAGCCTTCAACGCTCTGCCGCAGGAGGAGCGCCAGCGCATCGAGGGCGAGATTGAGAAGCTGCAGGGCGAGCTCCAGGATGTCGTCAAGCTCATTCCGGGCTGGGCGACGGAACATCGCGATGCCCTGCGCGAGCTGAATCGCGAGATCACCGCGCAGACCCTGGACCAGCCTATCGACCGGGTAAACGCCCGCTTCGGCACAATCCCCGGGATCGGCAGCTACCTGGAGGAGATGCGCGAGGACCTGCTCGACAACGTCCATGCCCTCCTGCAGTTCGAGACCGCCGGCAACACGGCCGGCCCTGCGGAACCGCCGGCCGCCCTCCGCGGCCGCGTGAACGGCTTCAAGCGCTATGAGGTCAACCTCATGGTCAGCGGCGGTGGCGAGGCCGGCGCACCGGTGGTCACCGAGGACAACCCGACGCTGCCCAATCTGATCGGCCTCGTCGAGCATAGCGCGGAAATGGGCGCTCTCGTTACCGACTTTACCCTGATCAAGCCCGGTGCCCTGCACCGCGCCAACGGCGGCTACCTCGTGCTCGACGCGCAGAAGGTGCTGATGCAGCCCTTGGCCTGGGAGGCCCTGAAACGCGCGCTGAAGACCGGCAGGATTCGTATCGAATCCGCCGGCCAGATGCTCAGCATGATCAGCACCGTGTCGCTGGCCCCGGCCGACATTCCGCTGCAGGCCAAGGTGGTGCTCTGCGGCGAGCCAATGCTGTACTATCTGCTCAGCACCCACGATCCGGAGTTCCCGACGCTGTTCAAAGTGGCGGCGGACTTCGACGATGAGATCGGCCGCGGTGCCGACAAGGAAATGCTCTTCGCACGCCAGCTCGCGACCATGGCGCGGCGGACGAAGTTGCGGCCGATCGACCGCAGCGGCATCGCGCGCGTCATCGAGCATGGCGCCCGCCTTGCCGGCGATGCCGAGAAGCTGTCGCTCCACCTGCGGGCCCTCTGCGACCTGCTGCGCGAGGCTGACTTCTTTGCGGGCCAGGACGGCGCAGAGGTCATTGCGGCATCCCACGTGCAGCAGGCGCTGGATGCCAAGGTGCGTCGCGCCGACCGTTTGCGCGAGCGCAGCTACGAGGCGATCCAGCGCGAGTTCGTTCTGGTAGACACGGACGGCGCCGCGGTCGGGCAGGTGAACGGTCTCAGCGTGATGCAACTCGGCGGCTTCGCCTTCGGTCGGCCGAGTCGCATCACTGCCCGGGTGCGCATGGGTGCCGGCAAGGTGATCGACATCGAGCGCGAGGTCGATCTGGGCGGGCCCCTCCACTCCAAGGGCGTTCTGATCCTCTCCGCCTACCTCGCGAGCAACTTCGCCATCGACCGACCGCTGTCGCTCGCGGCCAGCCTGGTGTTCGAGCAGTCCTACGGCGGCGTCGACGGCGACAGCGCGTCCAGCGCCGAGCTCTACGCCCTGCTCTCCGCCCTCGCCGAGGTGCCGATCCGCCAGGATCTCGCGGTGACCGGCTCGGTCAACCAGAACGGTCACGTGCAGGTCATCGGTGGCGTCAACGAGAAGATCGAGGGGTTCTTCGATATCTGCCGTCAGCGCGGACTCACAGGGCGGCAGGGCGTGCTGATCCCGGCGGCTAACCGCAAGCACCTGATGCTACGCCACGATGTCGTCGAGGCCGTGGCCGAGGGTCGCTTTCAGATCTATCCGATCGAGACCATCGACGAAGGAATTGCGCTGCTGACCGGGCGACCGGCCGGCACCCGCGAGCCGGATGGCAGCTTTCCGGAGGGCTCGATCTATCGGCTGGTGGAGGAACGGCTTGTCACCTTTGCCGAGGCGCGCCGCCACTTCGGCGACCAAAGAAGCGACGGGGGCCGCAAGGAGGACGGGAATGGCAGCCTCTGGCGACGGCCCTAGCGGGACGCAGGGCCCGAGCGGAACGCAGGGCCCGAGCGGGACGCAGGGAGAGAGTGTCTTCCGCCGCGTCCTAGTGGCTCTCGACAGCTCGGCGGCCAGTGACGCCATGCTGGAGCTGGCCGCCGCGCTGGCCGCGGCCAACGCTTGCGAGCTGCGCGGACTGTACGTCGAGGACCAGGACCTGCTGCACCTCGCCGAACTGCCTTTCGCCCGCGAAGTGCAGATCTCCCAGGCCATCAGCCGCACCCTGAAACGCGAGCAACTGCTGCAGGACCTGCGCGCCCAGGCCGGCGTGGCGCGCGCTGCCATGATGCACCAGGCGGCGCGGCACCGCATCGCCTGGTCGTTCCAGGTCGCCCAAGGCCGCACCAACGAGGCCGTGCTGCTGGCGGCTGCAGCCGGGGACATCATCGCCATGGCGCGCCGCTTCGGCCCGCTCGGACAAGCCAGCGGCTTCGGCCGGCGGGTGCGCCTCATCGCCGAGCGCGCGCCAGGCCCCTTGCTGCTGGCAGGAGAGCCGACGGCCGGGCTGCCCGGACCCATTCTGCTGCCCTACGACGGCTCGTTGCCGGCGCAGCGGATGCTCCCCATCGCCGTCGCCCTCGCCCGCGCACGCAACGCGATGCTGGAAATCGTGCTGCTGGGCGAAACCGCCGAACGCCTTCCCGAGACACAGGCCGAGCTGGGCGCCCGCGCCGGGAGAGAGTGCCCGCGCGGCCTCAGGCTATGGGTTCCCCGCAACCGCGGCGCTGCGCTGCGCCGGCTCACAGAAGCCGACCGCGGCCTAATGGTGCTGCCGGCCGACGCTCCGGCATGGGCGGCCGGAGAAGTCGAGGTCATCCTGGAGCGGGCGCGCCTGCCCATCGTCCTGCAAGCGCAGGGGCCGGGAGCCGACGCCTGAGCCTCACTCAGCGAGATGGTGCTTCCCGATCAGCTTCACCGTCGACGCCTGGGGTCCCTTGTCGCTCTCGCCCTCGGCAACGACGTAGCGCACCTCCTGGCCTTCGACCAACTTGTCGAAGTCGGCATCGACGAGGCTGTTTTTATGGAAATAGATCTCGCCCCCGTCAGACGTCTGAATGAAGCCGTAGTCCTCAAAACCATTGAGCCGGGCGATCTTGCCGTGCGGCGGCACCTCGTGGCTCTTCACGCGGCCCGCGCGCTTACGCGAATGGTCCTCGAGGCGGCGGCGTGCCGCATTGAAGGCATCGCGCAGAGCGACGTAGACGTCCTCATGCGCCTGGTTGCGGCCGGAGTTGCGGTCGACCATTACCTGCTTGCCTGGAACGCCGACTTCGATAGTGACGTGGAAGAGGTTGCCCTTGGTGTGCTGACGGTTCAGCGCCTCGATCATGATGCGGCACGACGTGATGCGGCCGTAGGCCTGCTCGAGCTTTGCCACCTTCTCGCGCGCCTTGGCCTCCACGGCGTCGGAGTGGTCGAGGTTGCGAAAGGTGATTTCCAGGGGCATTTCCGTAGTCATGCGCGTTCTCCATGAGCCATGGCACCCTAAGACCGGGGTGGAGAAAAGTCTCAAAGATATACCTAGGGGCTGCATTGAGGCGGATCAATCGGCCGGCAGTGCCGACGTGGCAACCTCGCACGCTTGACACAGTTCACGGAAATCAACTTTCCGGAGCTTGCTCAATATCCCAACCGCAGCAGGAAGTCCTCGCTGCCGCCCTCGCCTATGCCGAGGCGCGCTGGTCTGTGGCGAGTAATCTGTTGCTAACGAACCGGTGGTAGAAACACTGAGCGGACCCATTAGTAATCGGATGATTCCCGTGCTCAAGCGACTCTCCATCGGCAAGAAGCTTGCCGTGATCTCAATCACGCTCACGGCCGTGCTGGTCGCCCTTTCGACCTACATGCTCTACGAGCTGAAGGACACCATGATCGAAGGTCGCAAATTGAAGCTGCGCGGCCTCGTCGAATCAGCGGTTAACGTGGTTAACCTCTACTCGAAGATGGAGGCCGATGGTACCTTGACGCCGGAGGAGGCGCGCCGTCAGGCGAAGAACACGCTTTACGGGATGAACTTCGACGGCAAGAACTACTTTTTCGTCGTGGATACCGATGGCGTTCTGGTCGCGCATCCCACCCGCCAGGAGCAGATCGGTCAGAACATGGTGAAGCAGGAAGATCCCGTAGCCCGCAAGAACTACGAGACTTTCCTGGCCGCTGAAAAAGCGAACCCCTATCTTGATGGATACTCCGAGGCGCTCGGGCGCCGGCCCGGCTCCAAAGTGAACAACGCGGTGAAGCTTTATCTTTCTGCCCAGGACGCGCGGTGGAACTGGGTGGTGTCGACCGGCGTGTTCATCGACGACATCGACGCCCTGTTCTACGAGCGCGCCGCCCTTATCCTCGGCCTCGCCGGTGCCGGACTGGCGCTCGGCCTCGGCCTCAGCTACCTGGTCGGCCGCAGCATTACCGCGCCGCTGAACCGCACGGTGACCGCGCTGGAAGAGCTGGGCGAGGGACACAGCGACACCATCGTCGCGATCGACGAGAGCCGCACCGAGATCGGCCGCCTCACCCGCGCCTTCAACCAGTTCCGCGAAAAAATGAAGGAGACGGAGCAGCTACGCCACCAGCAGACGCTGGCCGAGAAGAAGGCGCAGGAGGAGCGCCGCGGCGCCCTGCTCGACTTCGCCAGCGAGTTCGAGCGTTCGGTCGCCTCGGCGGTCGACGTGCTGGCTGAGGAGGTGCGCAAGGTGTCCATCGCCTCCGCCGAGCTGTCGAAGAACGCCAAGGACTCTGCCGGCGGCACCCAGCAGGTGAATGCCGCCGCCGAATCGACTGCCGAGAACGTGCAGACCGTCGCCTCCGCGGCCCAGGAGCTGACCTCGTCGATCGATGAGATCCAGCGCCAGGTCCGCGCCGTGCAGGACGTGGTGGAGCGGACCCGCGCGCGCTCGACCCAGACGCAGGATCAAGTCTCCGCGCTTGCCGACACCGTCGAGAAGATCGGCTCGGTGGTCGAGCTCATCAACTCCATCGCCGAGCAGACCAACCTGCTGGCGCTCAACGCTACCATCGAGGCGGCGCGTGCGGGCGACGCCGGCAAGGGCTTTGCGGTCGTCGCCGGCGAGGTCAAGGCGCTTGCCACCCAGACCACGCGCGCCACCGAGGACATCCGACAACAGATCGAGGTGCTGAACCAGGCGACCGGCGAGTCGGTGAGCGGCATGAAGGACGTGGCCACCGTGGTCAGCGATCTGCTGGAAACCACCACTGCCATCGCCGCGGCCATCGAGCAGCAGAACGCGGCAACCAGCGAGATCAGCCGCAACACCGAAGTGACCGCCCGCGAGACCCAGCAGATTACCCGTGCCATCGGCGACGTCACCACCTCGGTGCGCGCCACCGAGGCGACGGCGCAGTCGGTCAGCCAGACGTCGGCCGTGATGCAGGAGAAGGCAGAGACCGTCAGCCGCGAGGTGCAGGACTTCCTGCAGCGCATCCGCGCGGCGTGATGCGGCGGACAGGTGGCGAGGGCGCAACTGCCCTCGCCACTTCTTCAACTGTCATGCTCGGGCTACGACCCAAGCATCCAGAGCGATAGCGCCGGCGTCTGCCCCTGGACCCTCGGCTCAATGCCGAGGGTGGCGGGGAAAGAGAACGCGAAAACGGTATGACTTCGTCAGTGCTGTATAAGTCGTGCTCACGGCACGATGATCTGGCGCACCGTGCGGCCCTCCGCAAGGCGATCGAATCCCTCGTTGATCTGCTCGAGCAGCAGGCGCTCGCTCATCAGGCGGTCGACCGGCAGGCGCCCCTGGCGGTAGAGCGCGATGTAGCGCGGCACGTCGCGCAGTGGCACGCAGCTACCGATGTAGCTCCCTTTCACGGTGCGCTCCTCGGCAACCAGGCTCACATGCTGCACCTCGAAGCGGTGATCAGGGTGCGACAGGCCTGCCGTAACCGTGGTGCCGCCGCGCCGCGTCACGCGATAGCAGAGGTCCATCGCCTTCACCGACCCGGCCATCTCGAAGGCATAGTCGACGCCGCCCCCGGTCGCCGCGCAGATCGCCTCGACGGCGCCCTCCTCTGCGGCATTGAAGGTGTCGGTAGCGCCGAGTTGGCGGGCCAGCGCCAGCTTGTCGTCGACGACATCGACAGCGACGATGCGCGCCGCCCCGGCAAGCTGCGCGGCGAGTAGGGCGTTCAGGCCGACCCCGCCGAGCCCGACGACGGCGACGCTGCTGCCGGGCGGAACGCGGGCCGTGTTCACCACCGCACCGACACCGGTGAGCACGGCGCAGCCGAAGAGAGCAGCCTCCTCCAGCGGAAGATCCCGGTCGATCTTCACCAGCGAGCGCCGCGAGCAGACCGCGTGCTGCGCGAAGGCCGAGACGCCCATGTGGTGGTGCACCGCCCTGCCCTCGAGACGCAACCGCCGCTCCCCCGACAGCAGGGTGCCGGCGCCGTTGGACCTGGCGCCGGGCTCGCAGAGCGCCGGCCTGCCCTCCGTGCAGGGCAGGCAGTGGCCGCAACTCGGCACGAAGATCATCACCACGTGGTCGCCGGGCAGCAGGTCGTCGACTCCACGGCCGATCTCGACCACCTCGCCGGCCGCCTCGTGGCCGAGCGCCATCGGCACGGGTCGCGGCCGGTCACCGTTCATCACCGATAGGTCGGAGTGGCAGAGGCCCGCGGCGCCAATGCGCACCAGCACCTCGCCCTCGCCCGGCGGGTCAACCTCCAGGGTCTCGACCACCAGCGGCCGGCTTTCCGCATAAGGCCTGGACCGGCCGACTTCGTGCAGGACTGCTGCCTTGGTTTTCATGCTTGCACTCCCTGCTGTCTCCAGCGTCCTCTTCTAGCATGAAACGACGCGCGAAACAGGCGCCGCTGCCGATCCTGCTGTTGTTCGTCCTGCTGCTGGGAGGCTGCGTCAGCGCCGAGAGCTGGGAGGCGGCGCGCCTGCTCGAGGACATCGATGCCGCCGGCGCCCCCACCGCGCTGAAGCAGCAGACACCGGAGCCAGCGCGCAGCACCGAGCGCTACAGCATCGACGGCCGGGCCCACGTCGCCGATTTCTACCACCCGCGTCAAGGGCACGGCGGCGCCCTGCTGCTGGTTCCAGGCTTTACACCGGCAGGCAAGAACGACCAGCGCGTGGTGGCGCTCGCCCGCTCGCTGGCGCGTGCCCGCTTCCTGGTCATGGTGCCGGATGTGCCCGGCTCGCGCGCGCTACGCGTGCGCCTGGAGGACGCCGGCGTGATCGCCGACGCGCTGCGCCACCTGAAGGCGTCGCGGCCGGAGGCTTCCGGCCGCGCGACCGGCGCCGTCGCCATCTCCTACGCCGTCGGCCTCTCGGTGCTGGCGGCGCTGGCGGTGCCGGAAGCGGCGCGGCCCGACTTCCTCGTCGGCGTCGGCGGCTATTACGATACTGCCGCAGTGGTGACCTATGCCACCACCGGCCGGTTCCGCCTGCCGGGCGGCAGGCGCTGGCTGCAGGGCGAGCCGCTAGAGGCCGCCAAGTGGATCTTCCTCGCCACCAATGCTGCCATGCTGCAGGACGAGTCCGACCGCCGCCGGCTGCAGGACCTGGGCACGCGCTGCTTCGGGGGCTGCGATCCGAACATCGACGCGCTCGCGCATGAGCTGGGCCCGCAAGGGCGTGCCCTGCTGGCTCTGGTGACCAATCGCGACGCGGCGCGCGTGCCCTCGCTCATCGCCGCGCTGCCCGAGGCAGTGCAGGAGCAGATGGGACGGCTGTCGCTCGCCAACCGCGACCTCGCACCGCTGGCGGGGCGCCTCATCCTGGTGCACGGCCGCCGCGATCCGCTGATCCCCTACAGCGAGAGCATGGCGCTCGCCCGCGCGGTGCCGGGCAGCGAGCTTTTCCTCATCGACGGCTTCTCGCACATCACGCCGGAGGCCGTCGGCTGGGCCGGCCAGCTTCAGCTCGTGAGCGCCATCCAGGCGGTGCTGGCGCGCCGCGCGCCGGCGACGCCTTAGAGCAGATCAGGGTCGGGTGGAATCGCCGGAGGCGATCCACCGACCCTGTGAATCTGCTCTACCCTTTTGAAGTAGATCGGATCGTGGTCAGATGGAACCGCGCCGCGGTTCCATCTGACCACGATCCGATCTAGGCACGGCCGGAACCGCGCTCTGCCGGCTGCGGCACGACGCGCAGCAGCACCACTGCCAGCGCCACTACCGCCAGGCCGGCGAGGTCGACCCAGGCTGAAGTCGGGAACATGAAAGCCCCGCCACCGAGGCCGAACAGCAGGCGCGACGGCAAGGGCGCGTAGCGCGGGCCGAAAAGCAGGGTTCCCTGGATACCCATCGCCAGCAGCGCGCAGCCGAGCGCATAGAGCGTCGTGGTATAAGCGATGTCGAACCAACCGCCTTGTAACAACAGTTCCGGCACGTAGGCGAAGCTGAACGGCATGAGTGCCAGAGTGGCGCCATACTTCAGCGCGGCGAAGCCGGTGCGCATCGGCGGCGCGCCGGCGATGGCCGCGCCGGCAAAGGCGGAGACGCAGACCGGCGGCGTAATGTTGGAAAGGCAAGCGGCGTAGAACACCGCCAGGTGTGCGGCCACAGTCGGCACGCCGAGTTGGATGAGCGCCGGCGCCGCCACCACCGCGAGGATGATGTACGACCCGGTGGTCGAGGAGCCCATGCCGATGATGATGGAGACAAGCGTCACCAGGCAGAGCGCGATAAACAGGTTTCCTTGCGAGAAGTCGATCAGCACGGCGGAGAACTTGAGGCCGAGCCCCGCCAGAATGATGCCGCCGATGATGACGCCGAGGGTGCCGATGGCCGCCCCGGCCGAGGTGTTGCTCTGGGCGCCGCCGACCAGTCCTTTCAGCACGTCGGACGGCCCCATCCTGGTCGCCTTGTGGCGCCACGACAGCACGGCAGCCGAGACGGTTCCCCAGAAGGCGCAGAACTCGGGCGAGTAACCGGCGAACAGCAGGCCGATGATGACGCCCAGCGGCAGGATGAAGTGCCAGCCTTCGGCCAGCACGCGGCGCACGCTCGGTATGTCCTCGGTCGGCATGCCTTTCAGGCCCAGGCGCACCGCCTCGAGGTCGACCATCGACAGCAGGAAGAAAAAGAAGAGGCAGGCCGGGATGACGTTCATCAGAGCGATGGTGAGGTAGCTGGTCTCCGTCAGCGTTGCCAGGATGAAGACGCCTGCGCCCATCACCGGCGGCATGAACTGCCCCCCGGTCGAGGCGATAGCCTCGATGGCGCCGGCGTCGTGTGGGCGAAAGCCGGTGCGCTTCATGAGCGGAATGGTGAAGGAGCCAGTCGTCACCACGTTGGCCACGGAGGAGCCGGAGATCGAGCCGAACAGCGCCGAGGTCAGGACTGCGATCTTGGCGGGACCACCGCGCCAGCGTCCGGCGACGGCAGTGCCGAGGTTCATGAAGAATGCGCCAGCGCCGGAGCGCTCCAGAAAGGCGCCAAAAATCATGAAAGGAAAGACAAAGGTAGCGAAGGTGGCCGTTACGACGCCGAACAGTGCTTCCTGCGTCGAGTAGGTGAACTCGAGAATGCGCTCGACCGACATGCCCGGATGCGACAGGCGGCCCGGCAGGTAGCTCCCGTAGTAGAGCTGCAGGATGAAGACCACCGCGATCAGGGAGATGATAGGGCCCAGCGCGCGCCGGCTGGTCTCGAGCATGATCAGAATGGCGATGCCACCCATGATCAGGTCGGTTTGGTTTGGCGAGGAGACGCGGAACATCGCGTAGCTGACGTACTGGTCGATCCAGTAGCCGATCGAGACGACGGTGAGCGCGACCAGGACCAGGTCGACGATGCTCGGCCGGTCGGTCGGCGCACCCTTGCGGGCCGGGTAGAGCAGGAACACCAGCACCGAGGTGAGCATTAGGTAGAGGCCGCGGTTGCTCTGCGTCGATACCAGCCCGAATCCGGAGGTGTAGAGATAGAAGGCCGAAAAGCCCGCCGCGACGAGGTTAAAGGCGAGGGCGTAGAGGCCCGTCAGGGTGCGGCGGGAGCCCTCCACCCGGAACAGCCAAGCGGTATCGAACATCGCGAAACTTTTCGTTGCGGGAGGTCGCCCCGCCCGGCAACACACCGGGCGGGGCGACGGAAAGCTGGTCTACTGGGGCCAGATGCCCTTTTCCTTGTAGTAGGCTTCGGCACCGGGATGCATCGGCGCGCCCAGGTTCTGGAAGTTGGCGATGTCGGGCTTCATCTGCGCCCAGGCCTTGTGGCCACTGGCCAGCGCATCCTGCTTGGCGTAGGCAATGTCCACCACCTTCTGCACCACCTCGGCCGGCACACGCTCGTGCGCCACCCAGTACACTGTGGTGAACGGCATGTCGGTCGCCGGCACGCCCTTGTAGGTGGTCTCCGGCATGGTGCCGGTGTGGTAGAAGGGATAAGTCTCGGCAATTTTGGCGAGCTGCTCCTCTTCGTAGGACAGAACGAGGATCTTGCGCGTCTCGGCCAGCTCTGTGACAGCAGCAGCCGGTGACGAGGACTGGCAGAAGGCATCGATCTGCCCGTTGCCGAGCGCGCGCCCGGCGTCGCCGAAGGTCATCATCTGCGGCTCGATGGAATCGAGCAAGCCGAGCGCGGTGAGGATGTTTGAGCAGTTGAACACCGTGCCCGAGCCCGGCGGGCCGAGCGCCACCTTCTTGCCCTCGAGATCCTCCAGCGTCTCAATGCCGCTATCGCCGAGGGTGACGAAGTACGTCGGACCTTCGTAGGCCATGGCGACGCCGCGCAGCATGGTGCCCTTGTCATCGCTCTTGAAGGGGCCGGTCTGCTGCAGCGACATGAAGACGTGGGAACCGTAGACGATACCCATGTCGAGCTCGCCCTTGATCAGGCGCTTGGCATTCTCGGTAGAGCCGCCGGTGGTCACCTGAGTGATGTTCACCTCCGGCAGCTCTTTGCCGATTTCTGTGCCGGCGACGCCGACCATGTAATACATCACGCCGCCGGGGTTTGAGCCGCCCCAAGCGATGTCGGTGACGCTCTGAGCGGAAGCCGTGCCACCCGCCCAGGCGGTGAGCAGCGCGGCAGCAGCGATAACGGGTATTTTCCTCACGTTCGTCCTCCTTCTGTTCTTGTTCGTCGGAGAGGCTTGGACGCGCCTCCCTCGGCTTCAAGGCCCCGAAAGTGTTCTTGCGTGTTGACAGTTTACAGAAACTGCACCCTGGCGCGAGCGATTTTGACCAATCCGGGATTGGTAAGGCGGGGCCGGTGTCCTCGAGGCTGCGGCCTCAGCGACCGGCACGGGCCTTGGGCAGAATGGTCCGCTTCTGCGCGGCGATCCGGAAAGGCGCGTTGGGGCCGCCATAGCCCCGGTAGCCGCCCCGGCGCTGCACGATCTCGAAGAAGAAGCCCTCGCCGAAATTGGGGCTGTAGAGCTGGAAGTACTCGCCCGTCTCGTCGCGGTCGTAGAGGACGTTCTCCGCGCGCAGCCGCGCCGCGAGCTCGGCGGGGAGGTCGAAACGGGCCTCCAGGTCGTCGTAGTAGTTGTGCGAGATCTCGAGCGGCCGGAAGCCCAGCCGCTTCAGCGCCGCGGCGGTGGCGAAGATGTCACCACTGGCAAAGGCAATGTGCTGGACGCTCGACCCGAAGCTTTCGGTGATGAAATGGCCTGCGAGAGTCTTGCGGTTCTCTGCCCCGTTCAGCGTGAGCCGGAGGCTGCCGTCATCGCTCTCGACGACCTGGCTACGCACCAGACCGGCGGGGTCCACCACATCGACCATGGGCAGTTTGCCGGTGCGGAAGATCGAGGTGTAGAACAGCAGCCAAGTGAGCATCTCCTCATAGTTCATGGTCTGCGCCACATGGTCGATGGCGAGCAGCCCCGCGTCGACTCCGAGAGCCGTCGGTTCCGCCTGGAACTCGATGTCCCAGACCTCGGCCAGGCTCCCGTCGATGAAATAGATCACGCCGCCGCCGACCCCGCGAATCGCGGGGATGGCAAGCTCGCCGGGCCCGCGCTTCTGCGCAAAGGTAACCGCACCCAGGGCGCGAGCGCGCGCGACGGTGGCGTCGGCGTCCTCGACCCGGAGGCCGATCGCATAGGCGTTGGCGCCGTGAACCAGGTAGGACGAATGGGCGAAACCCTCCCGCTCGGTATTGATGACGATGTTGATGCCGGCCCCGGTGGGCCCCTGCCGCCACAGGGTCACCTCCTTGTTGCGGTGACGGGCGGCCCTGGCGAAACCCAGCCGGCCGAGCAGCGACCCCAGCTCGGCTGCCTCCTGCTCGTCGGCGGCGAACTCAACGAACTCGATACCTTCCACCCGGATGCGATCCGGCATGGCCGGGACGTCGATGGCGATGGCGGGCTCGGCCCGGCGCACCTGGTCCATCAGGTTCACGAGGGCGCGGCGACCGTCCACCGCGATCGACTTGGGCGAACCGCCGCGGAACTGGTCGTTGAAGATCTCCAGCGACAGCGGCCCGTTGTAGCCGGTGGCCGCCACCGCGCGCATGAAATCCGTCACTGGCAGGTCGCCTTCACCCGGCATGTTCCGGAAGTGCCGGCTCCAGTACAGCAGGTCCATGTCGATGCGCGGCGCATCGGCGAGCTGCACGATGAAGATGCGGTCGCCTGGAATCGCCCGGATCGACTCGACGTCGATTCGTCTCGCCAGGGTGTGGAAGGAATCGAGAATGAGCCCGATGCTGGGATGTTCGGCGCGGCGCACGATCTCCCAGGCATCGCGGTGGTCGTTGACGTGTCGCCCCCAGGCAAGCGCCTCGTAGCCGACGCGCAGGCCGCGCCGCGCCGCGCGCTCGCCCAGCTCGTGAAAGTCGGCGGCGGCCCGGTCGATGCCGCCGCGCGACAGCGGCGAGACGCTGGAGCAGACGAGCATGAGATCCGTGCCGAGTTGCTGCATAAGATCGAACTTGTGCTCGGCGCGGTCGAACGCGCGTTCGCGCTGCGGCTCGGGCAAGCCCTCGAAATCGCGGAACGGCTGGAACATCGTGATCTCCAGGCCGTGGTCGCGCACCATGCTGCCGACCTCCTCCGGCGTCCCGTCGAAGGCGAGGAAGTCGGTCTCGAAGATCTCGACGCCGTCGAAGCCCGCCGCCGCGATGGCGGCAAGCTTCTCGTGGAGATCGCCACTGATCGATACCGTCGCGATCGAGGTCTTCACTGTCCCCCTCCTGCTGTGCGCAAGCGCACCGACGTCAGTCGTCCGGCAGGCTATCGGCTCGTGCGACGAAGCGCAGCACCATGTCCACCGTGTTCCCACGCAGGCGTGCGAGTTGCTCCTGTGCGCCGAAGTCGCGTCCGAAGATCTTGGAGAAAGTCGCGCGGTTCGAGACGTTGAAAAAGCAGAGCGCACTGACCTGCCAGTGCAGCTCGACAGGGTCGATTCCCGGGCGAAAGACGACATCGGCCACGCCCCGCTCATAGATCTCGGCGATGTGGTCGATGGCGGTCACATTGAGTTCACGGATGGCCTCGGAGCGATCGAGGTATTGCCCGTTGTGGATATTCTCGATCATCACCATGCGGATGAACTCTTCATGCTGGTGATGGTGATCGAAGGTGAACTCGACGAGCCGCCGCAAGGCATCCATCGGGGGCAGGCCCTCGGTGTCGAGTTTCGCCTCGCCTTCGCGCACGAGGCGGTAGGCGTTCTCGAGGGCGCGCAGATAGAGCCCCTCCTTGTCGCCAAAGTAGTAATAGATCATGCGCTTGCTGGAGCGCGTGCGCGCCGCGATCTCGTCGATGCGGGCGCCGGACAGCCCGTTGAGCGCGAACTCGCGAGAGGCAACTTCCAGGATGTCACGCCGGGTGCCGTCGGGGTCCTGCATGCGAACGCCCTGGGGCCGGGCCGGCTGGGGGGCCATTCTCGGGACCCGGCTGCGCTCCGCAACGGCCCCGCTTTGTCGCCTTGCTATCTTGTCCATCTATCCCGCCGACGCTGCGCGATTGACTAAACTAACTATTTCGTACACATTTCCCGGCAGCAGCGCCAGTGCCTTTATCAGACCAGGAACAGGGCCGGGGCGCTTACAGAGTCAGGATGGCCTCAAGGCCGCCGGGCGGAAGCCGAGGGCCCCGCCAAGGGAGGGCAGGTGTCGGACCAGGCAAGCTCGGTCGTCGGATTGCTGCAGGAAGCGGTCGCCGCCTCTGCGCAGACGCGACCGGCCGGGGAATCTCTGCTGGTCGGGCTGATCGGCCGGGGCATCCAGTCCTCGCGGTCCCCAGCGATGCACGAGCGCGAGGCGACCCGCCTCGGCATCGGCTGTTCCTACATCCTGCTCGATTTCGACCGCCTGGACCTGCCCGACGAGGCCCTGCCCGCCGTGGTGGCCGCCGCGCCGCAGCTCGGCTTTCGCGGCTTCAACGTGACCCATCCCTTCAAGCAGCAGATCGTTCCCCTGCTCGATGCGCTGTCCCCCGCGGCCGCCGCCATCGGCGCGGTGAACACGGTGGTTTACGCCGGCGCGCGGACAAGCGGCCACAACACCGATAGCTGGGGCTTCGCGGAGAGCTTCCGCCAGGGCCTGCCCGCCGTGCGGCTGGACAGGGTCGTGCAGTTCGGGGCCGGCGGCGCCGGCGCTGCCGTCGTCCATGCGCTGGTGCAGATGGAGGCGGCGGAGATCGCGATCGTCGATGTCGATGCGGAGCGCGCTCGGGCCCTCGCCGAGCGGATGCGCCTGCTGAGCGACAGCAGTATCGACTGCGCCACGGATATCGAAACGAGCCTCGCCATGGCCGATGGAATCGTGAATACGACGCCGGTCGGGATGACCAAGTACCCCGGCCTGCCGTTCGCCGTCGAACTCCTGCAGCCACGCCACTGGGTCGCCGAGGTCGTCTATTTCCCCGCCGAGACGGAGCTGCTGCGCCGCGCGCGCGCGCTCGGCTGCCACACCCTCGCCGGCAGCGGCATGGCGATTGCCCAGGCCGCGCGCGCCTTCGAGCTCTTTACCGGCAGGGCAGCGGACCTGCGCGCAATGGCCGCTCACTTCGAGGCAGCAGCATGACAGCGGCCAATCGGCCGGCCGAAAGGATTCATCTGTGAAGCAAGAACAGGGAGGAAGAGCATGACACTGGAGACAACCCGCCGCCGCTTTCTGGTCGGAACCGGCCTGACCGCTGCGGCCGCCACCATCGGCTTGCCCGCTTTTGCGCAGGACAAGCCGACGCTGCGCTTCTCGGCCGTCTTCTCCGAGCAGGACATCCGCGCCGAGATGATGAAGATGTTCGCCGACGCCATCAAAGGCGACTTCGCCTTCGAGGGCTACTACGGCGGCACCCTCTTCAAGCAGGGCACCGAGCTCGTCGCCCTCCAACGCGGCAACCTCGAGATGGGCAACATCGCGCCGCAGGACATTTCCAAGCAGATCCCCGCCTGGTCGGTGCTGACGGCGGCCTACCTGTTCCGCGACGCCGCGCACTTGAGAACCTTTTTCAACAGCGACGCCGGTGCCGAGATGAAGCAGATGGCCGAGGATCAGCTCGGCGTGCACATCCTCGGGCCGACCTACTTCGGTGCCCGCCAGGTGGGCCTCAAGCCCGATCGCAAGATCATGACGCCGGCCGACATGGCCGGTATCAAGCTGCGCATGCCGGGCGGCGAGGCCTGGCAGTTCCTTGGCGAAGCGCTCGGCGCCAACCCCACGCCGATGGCCTACGCCGAGGTTTACACCGGCCTGCAGACCGGCGCGATCGACGGCCAGGACAATCCGCTGCCGAACGTCGAAAACATGAAATTCTACGAGGTGATGTCGCAGATCGTCCTGACTTCGCACCTGGTCGGCTTCGACCTGCTGACGGTGTCGAGCAAGGTGTGGAACGACATGGCGCCTGACGTCCAGCAGCGCTTCCAGGCCGCGGCCGATGCGGCGATCGACTTCTCGACCGAGAAGCACCTTGCCCGCGAGAAGGAGCTGGTCGAATTCTTCAAGGGCAAGGGCCTCACCATCTACGAGCCGGACCGGGAGGCCTTCCGCAAGTACGCACAGGAGAAGTACCTCGCCTCCGACCTCGCCAAGGATTGGCCGGAAGACATGGTCGACAAGATCAACGCCCTTTGATCCTGGCTGCGGGGAACCCCGGCGGTCTTCGCCGGGGCTCTCCGCCCCGGCTGCTGCGATAGGCGGACGAAGCCCGTGAAGCAGAAGATCCCGCGCATCGGCGGCTGGCTCTACCGCCGCGCCGAGAACGTCCTGGCGGCGATGCTGGCGGCGATGTTTGCCGCCTTTCTGCTGCAGATCGCGTTCCGCTACCTGCTGAACCTGCCGATCGGGTGGACCAGCGAGGTCAGCGCCATCCTGTGGATCTGGATGGTGCTGTGGGGGGCCGCCCTGGTCCTGCGGGAAGAGGAGGAGATCCGCTTCGACCTGGTCTATGCGGTGGCCGGCGCGCGCGTTCGCCGCGTCATGTTCCTTGTCGCGGCGGGCGCATTGCTGGCGCTTTACGCCGTCTCCTTTCCGGCCGTGTTCGACTACGTGACCTTCATGAAGGTGGAGAGCACGGCTTACCTGAAGATCCGCCTGGACTGGCTGTTCTCCATCTACCTCGTCTTTGTGGTCGCCGTGATCGCGCGCTACCTGTTCTTGTCCTGGCGGGCGCTGCGCGGCGCGGCACCCGGGGCGGGCGATCCGACCCAAGGACGGTCCGGGGTATGAGCCTGGCGAGTCCGTTCTCGATCGCGATCGTCTCGATCACGATGCTGGCGATCCTCGGCCTGCCGATCGGCCATGCCATGATCGCCGGCTCGATCCTCTATCTGCTGCTGGCCGGCCTCGACATGGGCACCGCCGCCGAGCAGATACTCAACGGCATGTACACCAACTACATCATCCTGGCGGTGCCGCTGTTCATCCTCGCGGCGGAGCTGATGAACATCGGCTCCATGACCGACCGGCTGCTGCGCTTCTGCGACGCCTTCGTCGGCCGCTTCCGCGGTGGGCTCGCCCAAGTCAACATCCTCCAGAGCGTCATCTTCGCCGGCATGTCCGGCTCGGCCATCGCCGACGCCGCCGGCACCGGCAAGATGATGCAGAACATGATGACGAAGGACGGCAAGTATGCGCCGAGCTTCGCCGCCGCGCTGACCGCGGCGACGGCCGTGATCGGGCCGATCATCCCGCCATCGATCCCGATGGTGCTGTTCGCCCTGGTCTCCGACGCCTCCATCGGCTACCTGTTTCTCGGCGGCGTGGTGCCCGGCCTGCTGATGGCACTGTCGCAGATGACTATTGTCGGCGTCGCGGCGCGGCGGCGCAATTTTCCGGTCGAGCCGCCGACCCCCCTGCGCGCGCTGCCCGGCATCACCTGGCGCGCCTTTCCGACGCTGATGATGCCGGTGGTGCTGCTCGGCGGCATCTACAGCGGCGCCACCACGCCAACCGAGGCCGCTGCGCTCGCCGCCGCCTACGCGCTGGTCATCTCGGTCGTGCTCTATCGCAGCGTGAGCTTCGGCGAGTTCTACGCCGCGATGCTCGCCAGCGCGCGGACCAGCGCCTCGATCGGCATGCTGATCGCCGGCGCCCTGGTGTTCAACTATGTCGTGACGATCGAGAACATTCCCAATGATCTGCGCGCGCTGCTGACGGCCTGGGAGCTGTCGCCGGCAGGTTTCCTGATCCTGGTGAACATCCTGCTGCTGCTACTGGGCTGCGCGCTTGAAGGCACGACGATCCTGCTCATCATCGTGCCGGTTCTGATCCCGACGGCCCAGGCGCTCGGGATCGACATGGTCCACTTCGGGGTCATGGTGGTGGTCAACATCATGATCGGCCTCATCACGCCGCCCTACGGCCTTCTGCTGTTCATCATGACCCGCATCGCGGAGGTGCCGCTGCGCGACCTGGTGCGAGACGTGCTGCCATTTCTCTGGGCAATGTTCGCCTCGCTCGCGCTGATCACCGTCTTTCCCGACCTCGTGCTCTGGCTTCCGCGCCTGCTCGGCTACGAGGGCTGACCGCAACGAAAGGAGCCGGCCGTGGCCGCCAAGTCGATCTTCATTCTCAACGGACCCAACCTGAACAGGCTGGGCAAGCGCGAGCCGGAGATCTACGGCACGACGACACTGGCCGAGGTCGAGGCCCTGTGCCGCGACAGCGCCGGCGGGCGCCCGGTCCGTTTCCACCAGTCCAACTACGAAGGGCAGATCGTCGAGTGGATCCACGAGGCGATCGACGAAGGGGCCGGCATCATCATCAATCCCGCTGCCCTGACCTTCACCTCGATCGCCATCCTCGACGCGCTGAAGATGTTTCCCGGCCCGATCATCGAGCTGCACATCTCGAATATCCACCGGCGCGAGGCCTACTACCACCACTCCTTCGTTTCCAAGACGGCCACCGCGGTCATTGCGGGCCTCGGCCCGCGCGGCTACGCCGTGGCCGTACGCGCCCTGCTCGATCTGATCGACGCGTAGCGGGAAAGCGGCCGCTATCGGCCTCAGGCCAGGGTGTAGAGGTGCTGGGCGGCAGAGACGCCCTTCAGGGCGAAGCGGCCGACCGAGGCGAGCGGCAGGCTGGCGGCGCCCGCTTCGTCGGCGCTTCCCGCGACCGTGTCGGCAAATCGCGCGGACATCAGCAGCGGGCGCCGCACCGAGCTGCACAGCGCCATGATGCGGCTGACCTCGTTGACCGCCGGGCCGATCACCGTGAAGTCGAGCCGGTCGGCGCTGCCGATATTGCCGAAGTAGACCCGCCCCAGATGCAGAGCAAGGTAGAAGTCGGTGGTGCGCTGGGCGGCCTCGGCGCGCACCGCATTCAGCTCGGCGATCCGCCGGCGCGCGCCCCGCTCGGCGCGCAGGGCGGCCCGGCA
>DATCXZ010000334.1:0-7548 GCA_036570545.1 Kiloniellaceae bacterium | reverse complement strand
CTGCGGGCCGACGACCCGGTGAGCGCGTTGTCCCACGGCGAGCGGCGCCTGCTCGAGGTCGCCCTGGCGCTCGCGCTGAGGCCGAAGCTGCTGCTGCTCGACGAGCCCATGGCCGGGCTCGGGCCCGAGGGCACCAAGGCGCTGACCGCCTTCCTCGCCGCCCTGAAGAACGAGGCCGGGCTGCTGCTGGTCGAGCACGACATGGACGCGGTCTTCGCGCTCGCCGACCGCATCTCGGTGCTGGTCTACGGCCGCATCATTGCCAGCGGCACGGTCGCGGAGATCCGCGCCTCCGCCGCGGTGCGCGAGGCCTATCTCGGCGATCATCTGCCCCCGAACGCCAGGGGAGGCGCCTGATGCTGGAAGCGGCCGGCATCGAGACCTTCTACGGCGCCTCGCAGGCGCTGTTCGGCGTGGATCTGCAGGTCGGCGAGGGGCAGATGGTGGCGCTGCTCGGGCGCAACGGCATGGGCAAGACCACCACCATCCGCTCGCTCTGCGGCCTCACGCCGGCGCGGCGCGGCAGCATCCGCTTCCGCGACAAGGAGATCCGCGGCCTGCCGGCCTTTCGCATCGCGCGCCTCGGGATCGGGCTGGTGCCGGAGGGCCGGCGCTGCTTTGCAAACCTCACGGTGCGCGAGAACCTCGTCGCCACGGCGCGACAGGGAGAAGAGGGGGGCGAAGGGTGGGACTTGCAGAGCGTCGCTGCGCTGTTCCCGCGCCTCGGCGAGCGCGCCGGCCAGATCGCCCGCACCCTCTCCGGCGGCGAGCAGCAGATGCTGGCCATCGGCCGCGCCCTCATGACCAACCCGCGCCTGCTGATCCTGGACGAGGCGACCGAGGGCCTGGCGCCGGTGATCCGCCAGGAGATCTGGACGGCGATCCGCGACGTGAAGGGCAGGGGCCAGGCGATCCTCATCGTCGACAAGAACCTAAAGGACCTTCTCCCGCTCGCCGACGCCTGCGTCATCCTGGAGAAAGGGGTGTCGGTGTGGATCGGCCGCGCGGCAGACTTGGCGGGCGATGCGGCATTGCAGGATCGCTTTCTGGGAGTCTGAGCGAGAGCAAACAATGCGCCTTCACACTCCCAGGGTGAGGGAAAGGCCACAACTCAGATCGTCACCCTCGGCCTTGAGCCGAGGGTCCAGGGGCGAGCGACGGAGCGGCAGCCCTGGATGCTCGGGTCAAGCCCGAGCATGACGATAGAATGGCGTCGAGGACCGTGCGATGCGTGCGCTACTGTCAGCCGGCCTCTTTCTCCCCCGCCATCTTTACGCCCAACGCCTTCTCCAGCAGCGCCAGGCCCTTCAGCAGTTCCCTCTGCTCCCGCGGCGTGAGCCGCCCCAGCAGTTCCTCCTCGAAGGCCAGCATCTTGGGGGCGAGGCGGGCGAAGGCGGCCCGGCCGGCGGGTGTCAGGGAGAGGTGCTCGAGGCGGCGGTCGGCCTCGTCGGCTTCGCGCGCGACCCAGCGGCGCTGCTGCAGCGAGGCGACGGCGCGGCTGACCTTGGTCTTGTGCATGGCCGAATCGCGGCCGATCCCGGTTGCCGAGGCGGTGCCGCGGTGGCCGAGGGTCGCCAGCACCCGCCACTCCGGCACGGTGAGGCCGAACTCGTGGCGGTAGATGTGGGAAAACTGCCGGCTGGACATCGCCGCGGCCCGATTCAGCCGGTAGGGCAGGAAGGTCTCCAGGCGCAGGTCCATGGGCTGTCACCGCCTCCGCTCTTGATAGTTACATCTGTAACTATCACAACACCAGAGCCGCCGCCAGCAATGGGAGTCCGCCATGCCATCGAGCTATCTCTCCGGCTTCGGCAACGAGTTCGCCAGCGAGGCGCTGCCGGGCGCCCTGCCGCTGGAGCAGAACTCGCCGCAGCGCTGCCCCTATGGGCTCTATGCCGAGCAGATCTCCGGCACCCCTTTCACGGCGCCGCGCGCGGAGAACCGCCGCTCCTGGCTCTACCGCATCCGCCCCTCGGTGAAGCACCAGGGGCGCTACAGCCAGCGCGCGCTGCCCTGGTGGAAGTCTGCGCCCGATCCGGAGGCGATACGCCTGCCGCTCGGGCCGCTCCGCTGGGGGCCCGTTCCTGTCCCGCAAGGCGAGGAACTGACCTTTCTTACCGGCCTGCGCAGCATGACCACGGCGGGCGACGTGGCGCTGCAGACGGGCATGGCCGCGCATCTATATCTGGTGAACGCGCCCATGCGCCGCGAGTACTTCACCAATGCCGACGGCGAGCTTCTGGTGGTGCCGCAGCAGGGCGCCCTGCGCTTCGCCACCGAGTTCGGCGTGCTGGAGGTCGGGCCCGGCGAGGTCTGCCTGCTGCCGCGCGGCGTGAAGTTCCGCGCCGAGCCGATAGAAGGGGCCGCGCGGGGCTTCGTCTGCGAGAACTACGCGACGCCGCTGACCCTGCCGGAGCGCGGCCCGATCGGCGCGAACGGCCTCGCCAACCCGCGCGACTTCCTGGCGCCGGTTGCCGCCTTCGAGGACCGGGAGGAGCCGTCGCGCCTCACCGTGAAGTGGGGCGGCGGCTTTCATGTCTGCGAGCTCGGCCAGTCGCCGCTCGACGTGGTCGCCTGGCACGGCAACTACGTGCCCTACAAGTATGACCTCCGACGCTTCTGCCCGATGAACGCGGTGCGTTTCGACCATGCCGATCCCTCGATCTTCACCGTGCTGACGGCGCCCTCTGCGGTGCCGGGCACGGCGAACGTCGACTTTGTGATATTTCCGGAGCGCTGGGTGGTGGCTGAGAATACCTTCCGGCCGCCGTGGTACCATGTGAACCTGATGTCGGAATTCATGGGGCTCATCGAAGGCGTCTACGATGCCAAGCCCGGCGGCTTCCTGCCCGGCGGCATGAGCCTGCACAACGCCATGCTGCCGCACGGCCCCGACGCCGAGGCCTTCGAGCGGGCCGCGCATGCGGACCTGGCGCCGGCGCGGCAGAGCGGCACGCTCGCCTTCATGTTCGAGACGAGATTGCCGCAGCATATCACTGAGTTTGCAGCAGAAATCGAGACCCTTGATGTCGATTATCAAGACTGCTGGGCCGGCTTGAAGAAGCACTTCAACGGCGAACCATAAGGGATTGAGTGCATGAAGCTCGCCAGCCTCCGGGACGGCTCGCGGGACGGCAGGCTGCTGGTGGTGCGCCGCGACCTCGAGCGGGCGGTGATGGCGGAGAGCGCGCGCACCCTGCAGGCGGCGCTGGACGACTGGACCGCGGTGGCGCCGAGGCTCGAGCACGAGGCCGATGCGCTGGCCCGCCACGCGCGCGAGGACAGCTTTGCCTTCGACGCCAATCACTGCCATGCGCCGCTGCCGCGCGCCTTCCAATGGGCCGACGGCTCCGCCTACGTGAACCATGTCGCCCTGGTGCGCAGGGCGCGCGGCGCCGAGTTGCCGGAGACCTTCTGGACCGATCCCTTGCTGTACCAGGGCGGCTCCGATGCGTTCCTCGGGCCGCGCACGCCGATCCGCCTCGCCGACGAGGCTTGGGGCATCGACTTCGAGGCCGAGGTGGCGGTGATCGTCGACGACGTGCCGATGGGCGCCAGCCGCGAGCAGGCGGCCGCCGCGATCCGCCTCGTCATGCTGGTGAACGACGTGAGCCTGCGCAACCTGGTGCCCGGCGAGCTCGCCAAGGGCTTCGGCTTCTTCCAGTCGAAGCCGTCGTCGGGCTGCTCGCCGGTGGCCGTGACGGCGGACGAGCTGGGCGACGCCTGGGACGGCGGCAGGCTGCATCTGCCGCTGCTGGTCGCGCTGAACGGCGCGCCCTTTGGCCGTGCCGAGGCGGGCGAGGACATGACTTTCGACTTCCCGGCGCTGATCGCCCACGCCGCGCGCACCCGGCGGCTCGGCGCCGGCAGCGTCATCGGCTCCGGCACGGTTTCCAACCGCGATGCCGAAGGCGGGCCGGGCCGACCGATCGCCGAGGGCGGCCGCGGCTACTCCTGCATCGCCGAGCAGCGCACGGTGGAGACCCTGCTGCACGGTGCCGCCAAGACGCCCTTTCTCAAGTTCGGCGACCGCGTGCGCATCGAGATGCTCGACCGCAGGGGGCGCTCGATCTTCGGCCGCATCGAGCAGAAGCTCGAGCGGGCCTGACGCCGGTCGCTGCGGACCGGCCGCTGCGGAACTGTCTTGCTTCCGCCGGCGTTCGACCGGCAGGATATCTTTCACATCGCAGGAGCCAGCACATGTCGCCCGTTACGCAGCCAAGAACCGCCGCCGCGACCCGGATGCGCGGGCCGACCGTCTTTTTGGCCGGCCTGCTGGGAGCGGGCCTCGTCGCCGCCTGCCTTGCCGCCGCGGCCGCGCAGGCGGCGCCGGGCGATAAGGCCAGCGCCGCCATGACCGATGCCGAGGGCAACGAGGTGGGCAGCGTCGAGTTGACCGAGATGCAGAACGGCACACTGCTTGTCGCCAAGCTGACGGGGTTGCCGGAAGGCGCCCATGGCTTCCACGTGCACACCGCCGGCCTCTGCGAGCCGCCCTTCGCCTCCGCCGGCGGCCACTACAACCCGACCGACGCCAAGCACGGGCTCGATGCCGAGGGCGGCCCGCACGCCGGCGACATGCCCAACATCCACGTGCCGTCCTCCGGCGAGCTGACCATCGAAGTGCTCAACACCAACCTGGCAATCGACGATAAGCTGCTCGACAGCGACGGCGCCGCCATCGTCATCCACGCCGGCGTCGACGACTACATGAGCGACCCCGCCGGCCACGCCGGCGACCGCATCGCCTGCGGCGTCATCAAGGGCGGGACAGGGGGTTAGTTCTTCCGTCGCGTTGAATTCCCTCTCCCTCGCGGGCTAACCTGCGCACACATCTCTATCGTTCACTCAGGCCGTCATCCCGGCCAAGCGAGCGGCTGCGAGCGCGAGCCGAGGGCGACCATAAGAGTTGGTGGCGCCGCCGGTGCGATGGCCGCAAGCGACCTGTGAATGCGGTAGCTCGGCGAGCGGACCGGGATAGAACCTACCCCTTCCCGTGCACCGCCTCCGAGAAGGCGCGGAAGAGGCGGGTGGAGAAGTCGTTCTGCAGCGGCTTGTACTCGGGGTGCCACTGGACGCCGAGGGCGAGGCGCCTGGCACCGGTCACGGAGACCGCTTCCGGCGTGCCGTCGGGGGCGTGGCCCTCGACCTCGAGGCCCGGCGCCGGCCGGTCGACGCCCTGGCCGTGCAGGGAGTTCACCTGGATCTCGGTGGCGCCGGCGATCTTCGCGAAGCGGCCGCCCGCCGTGAAGCTCATGGCGTGGCGCAGGCCGTAGCGCAGGTCCATGTCGTCGACCCGCCGCATGCGGTGGTCCATGCGGCCTTCCACCTCGTGCAGGCGGGCGTGCAGGGTGCCGCCCAGGGCCGCATTCAGCTCCTGAAAGCCGCGGCAGATGAAGAGCGTCGGCAGGCCCTTCTCCAGCGCCGCGTCGATCAGCGCGAAGGTCATGGCGTCACGCGCCTCGTCGTAGGGCTCGGCCTTCTCGTGCGCCTCGCGGCCGTAGCGCGTGGGATGCACGTTGGAGGGACTGCCGGTGAACAGCAGGCCGTCGAGCGAGTCCAGCAGGTCGCGCACCTCCTGGCTCTCCGCCATGGCCGGGATGATGATCGGCGTGCAGCCGGCGGCTTCCCAGACGGCGCGGGCATACTTGTCGCCGACCACGTGCTGGCGCGTGTTGTTGTAGCTGCGGAGATCGGCGGTCAGGCCGACGAGCGGGCGCCTCATGCCGCCCGGGCTTTCTTCTTGTATAGACAAGTGAAGTTGCAGGAGACGCTCACGGCTGACCCTTCATGTCATGGTGCCACCCAGCTTTTGGCGGTGATAATCGAAGGTTGCGTCGATCCTGTCCAGCAGGGGCTGACCTGTTGCCCTTGCCACGGCCTTGGGCATAAGAAATAGAGGGCGCGCGAGGAGGAGCCCCCGGCAATGGCGCGAGCCGCCCTCGATTTCATTTTCATGTTCACCCACGCCGACGAGACCGTCGGGGACTGCCTGGAGGTCTTCGAGACGGCAGCCAGGGCGGGCGTGAAACACATGGGTTTCAAGGATCTCGGGGTTCCTTATGAGATTTTGGTGGAACTCAACCGCCGCATCAAGGCGGCCGGCGCCGTCAGCTACTTCGAGGTCGTCTCCTCGACCACCGAGGCCTGCCTGGAATCTGCCCGCGTCGCGCGCCGCATCGGCGTCGACTGCGTGATGGGCGGCACCGAGGCCGGGGAGATCCTGGCGATCCTCGAGGGCAGCGGCATCGAATATCTGCCGTTCCCCGGCCGTCCGGCCGGCCACCCGACGGTGCTGGGCGGGCGGCCGGGCGATGTCGAGGCGGACTGCCGCCGCTTCGAGGCGCTGGGCTGCGCCGGCGTCGACCTGCTGGCCTACCGTGCCACCGAGGCCGACCCGCTGGAGCTGGTGCGGGCGGCGCGCCGTGCCACCAGGGGCACTCTCGTGGTCGCCGGTAGCATCGACAGCCTCGCGCGCATCCGCGCCCTTGCCCAAGCGGGCGTCAACGCCTTCACCATCGGCTCGGCCGCCTTCGACGGCGCCTTCAGCCCGCGCAAGGATGAACTTGCCGCGCAGCTCGAGGCGATTCTGGAAGCGGCGGCCTGACCGCTTCGTGCGGCTGATCGGATTACGGCCAATCCGCGCGAAGCGGGCTGTAATGTCATGGGCGGCAGTGCTAGGGTCCCCGCCATGAAACCACTCGCCATTTCAGTGCTTACCATCTGCGGCATCGAGGAACTGCCCGCCCAGGAGGCGCGCGAGGTGACGCATGTGCTGTCGCTGCTCGACCCCGACTGGCCGGAGATCGATGCCTTCCAGCGTTACGGCAGCCATCACCGCACCACGCTGCATTTCCACGACATCATCGAGCCGGCGCCCGGCCGCATCGCGCCCACGCCGGACGACATGGCGGCGATCCTCGGCTTCGGCGCCGACCTGCAGGCGGCGCGCCCCGACCGCGCGGAAGGCCACCTGCTGGTGCATTGCCACATGGGGGTGTCGCGCTCGACCGCGGCGATGCTCTCGCTGCTGGCGCAGACCCATGCCGACGAGGACGAGGAGCGGCTTTTCGCGCGCCTGAGCGAGATCCGCCCGCAGGCCTGGCCCAATTCTCTCATGGTCGGCTTCGCCGACGCGCAGCTCGGCCGCGCCGGCCGGCTGACGGCCGCCCTGCGGCGGCACTACGGCCGACGGCTGAGGCAGGAGCCCGAGGTCGGGGAGTGGATGACCCGCCTCGGTCGCGCCCGCGAGGTCGCGATGGCGACCGGCTGAGGGCGCGGCCAACGCCCTGCGCGGCGGAGCCTCTGAACTGACCCCGAGGGAGGACCGACAGTGGCCACTCGAGCAGGAGAACTGGCGCCGCCCGCCGCCGTCGGCTTCATCGGCCTCGGCCAGATGGGCACGCCGATGGCCGCGCGGCTGGTGAGCGCCGGCTTCAAGGTGAAGGCCTATGATCGCGCAGAGGCCGCGCGGCGCGGCTTCGAAACCGCCGCCGGGATCGGCGCCGTCGAGACGGCGACGGCGGCCTGCCGCGACGTCGCGGCGGT
>DATCXZ010000333.1:0-7409 GCA_036570545.1 Kiloniellaceae bacterium | reverse complement strand
TGCTGGCACGCAGTAGGCGCGGTTGGCCAGGCTGCCGCCGATGTACTCGCCGTTGTCGATGGCAACTTGCATGGCGGTGAGGTTCAGACGCTCGTTGGCGAAGTAGTTCTGGGTGCGGGCGATATCGTCGGTGAGCTCGTTCAGCAGGCGGTCGATGACCACCACCGTCTTGTTCACCTCGTCCTCCAGCACGGCGAGCTGGCGGTGGTCTTCTTCCACGGCGCCGCGCAGTTCGAAGGTGGTGCTGGTCGATTCGAGCAAGAAGGCGGAGAGCGAGGCGGTGCCGGATACCTGGCTGGCGAGGGTGTTCAGGGCCGCGATGCTGGCGCCGACCTGCTGCAGCTCGGCCTGTGCCTGGTTCCACTGCGCCACCAGTTCGGGATTGCCCGGAGTGGTGCCAACCTGCAGGCGCGCGTTCATCGCCGCCTTGAGGGAATGGTAGTTGCCGGCGAACTGGCGCGCCGAGATGCGCAGGCTCTGCAACTGGTCGTTCTCGTCGGAGAGCTGCTGCTGCAGGCGCAGCAGATCCTCGCGGAGGGACTGGATCTTCTGGCCGACGACGGTGCCGGTCGGCTGCATGGTGCTGACCTGCGGCGGCTCGAAGACAGTGGTTCCCAGAATCTGCGGCGCGGAGTTCGCAGGGGCTGCGGGTGCCGCGGCAGCCGCGGACGCCTCGACCCGCGGCGCCGGCTGGCTGGCGGTGGGGGACGTCCGGTCCTCTCGCGGCGCGGTGCATCCCGCCGCGATCAACAGCGCGCCGATGACGACAGCGGTCCGGCGGATGGGCGACAAAAGACTGCTCGACATAGAGATTTCCGTACAGATTTCCAGGACAGCCTGTGCTGCGAAGGCCTTACAGATTAACCATGTAAGTCTTTACAGATTCTTGCTGTCCCGGCCCCCCTCGAACGATTGCTGGATAGTAGAGGATGGATTCTGCGGGAACAAGCGGCATTTCCCCCGCCGATTGGGTGTCAAAAAGGGCGGATTCCGGCCAGATTCTCGGGTTTTTGCTTCCGTCGAGAAGGCCTTGCATGGGGCCGGGGCTTCGAGTAGTGTCCGCCCTCGTCGCGCCGCCGAGCCGCCGCGACGACACTACTATACGCTTTGCCGTGCGCCCGTAGCTCAACTGGATAGAGCATCTGACTACGGATCAGAAGGTTGGGAGTTCGAATCTTCCCGGGCGCGCCACAATCCCCTGAAAATAAAGAAATCCACCGTTTTTTGACTGCAACCATTTCTGAACGGAAATGGGAACTTGGCAGGGTTTGGACCGTGTCCAGATCGGCCGTTCAGTTTTGCTGTCTGGCTGACCGATAGCGGTCGCTCATTCCTGTCATCGCCGCGGGCCAGGCTGCCATGGTCGATGACGCTTCGCTACGTTCCCGCTTCGGAATTCGCTTCTCGCTGCTTGCTCGCCGCTGGCGGCAGGTGCTTGACGCGCATCTCGCCACCGCAGGCTTGTCGGATGCGACCTGGATACCGCTCGTCCATCTTTCCGAAACCGGTGGCGGGATCACGCAGAAGGAATTGGCCGCGCTTGTCGGTATCGACGGATCGAGCCTCGTACGACTGCTCGATATCCTTTGCCGGAAAGGACTGGTCGAGCGGCGCGCCGACGAGTCAGACGGGCGTGCGCGGCTTATCCATCTCACCCCTGCCGGAGTGCAGCGAGTCGCAGAAATCCGTCAGGAATTGACCAGAGGCGAAGAAGGCATGCTGGCGGATCTGTCCGATGCGGATATCGCCGCCATGCTGCGACATTTCGAGCGGATCGAACAACGCCTTCTGGCGCTGCAAGACAAGCGTGCGCAGGAGCGGAGCCGATGATCGCGCCCCGCCGGAACCGCCGATTCTACGATCCTCAACAATAAACCTGGAAAAGGTCCAGCCTCCCGCTTCGGAAGCAGTTTCCGCTTTTCCGGATACCATTGTCTGTGGGCCAAGGCCGCTGAAATCCTGCTGGCAAGAAAGTATCCAGCGATTGACCGCACCGCCAAACTTTCGTATTACGAATAAAAATGCGCATGGCGAAATCGCAGCGCATTTGGCGGCGATAGCGAGACGGAGGACCTCATGCCTTTTGCCCAGGGACAGCGAGGACGGCTTTATTGGCGGACCGATGGCCGGGCAAGCGCGCCGACCTTGTTGTTGCTCAACTCGCTGGGCACCGACTTTGCGATGTGGGACCAGGTCGTCCCGTTGCTTTGCGACAGCTTTCGGGTGCTGCGCATGGACACCCGCGGGCATGGCGCCTCCGACGCCCCGGAAGGCGACTACACGATTGCCGAGCTGGCCGCGGACGCGCTCTGCGTGCTGGATGCGGCCGGCGCGCGGACCGCCAGTGTGTGCGGACTCTCGCTGGGCGGCATGACGGCGTTGCAGCTTGCTCTGGCAGCACCCGAGCGCATCTCCGAGGTGACGGCCTGCAACACCTCCGCGCAGGTGGCGGCGCAGCCATGGCTCGACCGGGCGGCCATCGTCCGCCGGGACGGCATGGGCGCCATCGTCACCGCCGTTATGTCCCGCTTCTTCTCCGACCGCTTCATAGCTGACGGCCCGCCCAGCCTGGAGACGATCCGCGCCACCTTCTTGTCGATCGCGCCCGAAGGCTACGCAGCCTGCTGCGCCGCGATCTCGGGAGTCGACCTGATCGATCGCCTGCCCAACCTGCGGCAGCCGACGCTCGTCATCAACGGAAGCCTCGATGCGGCGACGCCGCCGGCGGAGCACGGCGACCGGATCGCCGCGGCGGTGCCGAATGCCCGCACGGTGGTGCTGAAGGCCGGCCACATCTCCGCGGTCGAGGAGCCGCAGGCCTTCGCGGCGGCCCTGCGCGGCTTCCTCGGCAAATCAGGCTGAGGCGGCCCAGCGCCCCGCCAAGCCGCTATTGCCTAGCCCATGCACGGAAAGCAAGATAATCCCAACCAATAAATGGGGGCGAAGGTTTGGCGGAAGATCGGGAGTTCATCACCTCGCTGGCGCGGGGGCTGTCGGTGATCCATGCATTCGATCGGGATCATCCTCAGCAGACCCTGAGCGAAGTTGCCGCGCGCACCGGCCTGAGCCCCGCGACCGCGCGGCGCTGCCTGTGGACTCTCGAGCGGCTGGGCTACGTCGCCTCCAACGGCCGGTTCTTCATGCTGCGCCCAAAGGTCGTGTCGCTCGGCTCGGCCTTCCTCGATTCGGGGCGCATCGAGGAAGTCATCCAGCCGATCCTGCGCGAGATCGTGGCGGAGAGCGGAGACAGCGCGTCGCTGGGCGTTCTGGAGGACAAGGACGTCCTCTATGTCGCCAACTTCTCCGCCCGGCGTTTCGTCCGCATGACCGCCGGTGTCGGCAGCCGCTTTCCCGCCTATGCCGTCTCGATGGGCCGTATTCTCCTTGCCGCGCTGCCGGACGAGCAGTTGGAGCAGTATCTGGCGACCGCCGAGTTTGCGCCCCTCACGCCGTGGACCGTCACCAATCCCAAGGCGCTGCGCAAGCTGATCACCAAGGTTCGACGCGACGGCTACATCATCGTGCGGGACGAGCTCGAAGAGGGACTCGCGGCGGTGGCCGTGCCGGTGCGGTTGAAATCGGGGCGCACCGTCGCGGCGCTCAACTGCTCCAGCCTCACGCGCCGCCTCGACAACGACAACACGCTGCAGCAGCGGGCCGAATTGCTGCAGCGTGCCGCCCAACGGGTGAGTGAGGCTGTGCAGATGATACCCTCGCTGGGCGCATCGCTCGGCCTGCCGACCGAGTTCGAGCAAGGCCCTTCAGCAGAGCCCCGCAAGAAGCCTGCAGGCCGCGCCCGCCGCTGAGGGCCCGGCCGCCGCTCTACGCCACGCTTTCGTTCCCCTTCGCACGCCGGCAGGGCCCCGGCACGGCGCCGCGTCTGCGCTCTTGATCTTGACCAGCGAGGCGGCGGCGGCCAATATGTTCGCTCAGTGAATGATAATTCGCATAGCGAATTTCTTTGTTGTCCGCAAAACTGCGACCCGTCAGGGGCGGATCGGCTGCAGAGGACTTCGAGAGGAGGACAGATTGACGACGCCCGCGATGATCACGGTGGCCATTACCGGCTCCGTCCCACGCAAGAAGGACACGCCCGCCATCCCCGTCACGCCCGCGGAGCAGATCGAGTCCACCCACGCGGCCTATGAGGCGGGCGCCACCGTCGTCCACATCCACGTGCGCGACGCCGAGGAGAACGCCAGCTCCGATCCGGAGCTCTTCGCGCAGGTGCAGGCCGGCGTCACCAAGCACTGCCCCGGAATGGTCGTGCAGTTCTCCACCGGCGGCCGCGGCCGTGACCATGAACAGCGCAAGCGCCCGCTCAGCCTGGTGCCCGAGATGGCTTCCTTTGCCACGGGCTCTGTAAACTTCACCAACTGGATCTATGAGAACCCGCCGAAGTTCATCGACGAGCTGGCCGAGCTGCTGCTGACACAGAACATCAAGCCGGAGATCGAGATCTTCGACGCGAGCATGCTGTACACTGCCCACCGACTTGCCGAGCAAGGCGCGATCCGTCGGCCCCTGCACATCCAGTTCGTGCTTGGGATCGGCAACGCCCTGCCGGTGCGCCGCTCGCTGCTGGAGTTCCTCGTCTCGGAGCTCGCCGCGCTGGAGCCCGACGCCACCTGGGGGGCCGCCGGCCTCGGACGGCACCAGCTCGAGGTCAACCGCTGGTGCCTCGAGCTCGGCGGACATTGCCGGACCGGGCTGGAGGACAACATCCGGTTCGATGCCACGCGCCTCGCGCGCAGCAATGCCGAGCTGGTGGAGCGCGTGGCCGCGCTGTGCGCCGACTACGGACGCCATCCGGCGAGCGTTGCGGAAACGCGGCGGCTGCTCGCGCTGCCGCCGGCCCTACAGTAACTGTCAGACAGCAGGAGAGACTCCAGTGAGCGACAAAGATATCCATGCCGCGGGCATGAAGGTGCGGCGCAAGATCCTGGGCGAGGCCCATGTCGACCGCGCCGTGGCCAACACGACGCCGTTGAACCGCGAGTTTCAGGACCTGCTCACCCGCTACGGCTGGGGCGAGATCTGGACGCGGCCCGGCTTCGACTACCGCACGCGTCGGATTCTGGTTCTCGGAACGATGATGGCCATCGGCCGCTGGGAAGAATTCAGCATGCACCTGCGGGCGGCGCTGATCGACGGCATGTCCCTCGACGACATCAAGGAGATCCTGCTGCAGCAGGCAATCTATTGCGGGTTGCCGGTCACCAATACTGCCTATCACCACCTCGACGCCGTCATCGCCGAGCTGACGGAGAAGGGCGTCAAGATCAACCGTGGCTCGAACTGAGCGTGCCCGCGACCATGTCTGAGAGCGGGCTCGACATCGCGGAGCTGCGTCGCTGGATCGGGCGAACCGAGATCGTCGAGGAAGTGATCGCGGCGATGCCGGTGCGGATGCGTGCGGCGATGCTGGATCATGACGATCCGCCGCCGCGGGCCGGCGACCCCATCCCGCCGCTCAGCCACTGGACCTACCTGATCCCGTCGCACCGCCAGTCGGCGCTGGCCGAGGACGGCCATGCCCTGCGCGGCGAATTCATGCCGCCGGTTCCGCTGCCGCGGCGCATGTTCGCCGGCGGGCGCATTCAGTTCCTGAAGTCCATCAGGATTGGGGAGAAGGCGAAGCGCACGGGCCGGGTCACCGATCTCGTTGCCAAGCAGGGCAGGTCCGGCCAACTGGTCTTCGCCAGCGTGCGCCAGGAGATCGAAGGCGAGGATGGCCTCGCGCTCGTCGAAGAGCAGGACATCGTCTACCGCGAGCACCCGCGGACGCCGGCTGCTCCCTTGGCATCTGGGCCCCCGGCGCCTAGACCCTCGGCCCCGCCGGAGGCCGAGCATCGGCAGAGCTTCCTGCCGGACGAAGCCATGCTGTTTCGCTATTCCGCGCTGCTCTTCAATGCCCACCGGATCCACTACGACCGGCGCTATGTGACCGAGGTCGAGAGCTATCCGGGCCTGGTCGTGCATGGGCAACTGGTCGCCACCTGCCTCGCCGACCTCGCCGAGCGCCGCTGGCGGAAGCCGCTGGCGAGCTTTTCCTTTCGCGCGCAGCAGCCGCTGTTCGACGGATCGCTCTTCACGGCTTGCGGGGCGACGAAGGGCGATGGGGTAGAGCTTTGGGCCACCAATGCCGCCGGACGCGTGACCATGACGGCCCAGGCCGCCTTCGCGCAGGACGGTTGAGCAGAGGGTCGAGTCGAAGAGACCGGTGCGGCGGCTCTGCGCCCGAGTGCCGCGAACGCAAGCGCCACGAGCGCAAGGGGGGCGAACGCCCCGGTGTCGCCAAGACATGAAGATTGATGGAGGAGACCACTATGAGAAGAGCGCAATGGAAGTGGGTATCGGCGGCAATGGTGTTGGCCGGCCTCGCGGCGGCACCGGTTGCCGCGCAGGATTTCCCGACGCAGCCGGTTACCATCGTTGTGCCGGGCGCGGCGGGCGGCGGCGGAGACTTCGTCGGCCGGCTGCTCGCCGAGAGGATGTCGCAGGAGATGAGCCAGCCGGTCATCGTCGAGAACCGCCCCGGATCGAACGGCAATCTGGCGGCATCCTACGTATCGCGCGCAACAGCGGACGGGCATACTCTGCTGCTCGCCTACTCGGGCTCGCACGTCGCCAACCCCTCGCTGTTTCCCAACCTCGGCTGGGACCCCGTCGAGAGCTTCGAGCCCATCGCGCTCGCGGTGAAGGCGCCGCACGTGATCGTGGTCCGCAAGGGCCTGCCGGTCGACACGCTCGCAGAGCTCATCGCTTACGCCAAGGCGCATCCGGGCGAGATCACCTTCGCGACCTCCGGCATCGGCTCGATCCAGCATATCGGGACCGAGCAGCTCGCCCGCCACGCCGGCGTCGAGATGCTGCACATTCCCTACGGTGGCGCCGGACCGGCGATGAACGACATGCTCGGCGAGCGGGTGGACCTGATCGTCACCACGCCGCCGGCAGTCGTCGGGCATCTGCAGGCCGGCGCGGTGAAGGCGCTCGCCATCGCCAGCGCCGAGCGGCACCCCATGCTGCCGGACGTGCCGACGACGGCGGAAGCCGGCATCGAGGGCTTCGAGCTCGAGGCCTGGTTCGGCCTCTACGCGCCGGCCGGAACGCCCGAGGGCGCGATCGCGACCCTGAGCACCGCGGCGGAGGCGGCGATCAAGAGCGACGATTTCAAGGCCCGCGCCCAGGGCAGCGGCACTCAGGCCGCCTACATGGGGCCCGACGAGTTCGCGGAGTTCACGCGCTCCGAGCTGGACTTCTGGGCGCAGGTGATCAAGGAAACCGGCATCAAGATCGAGTAGGGCACCACCAGGTCATGGATCGCTCCCCGGGCGTGCTGGCCGTGCGCCCGGGGTCGTTTGGAGCTGCAGATGGGATCTTTCGACAAGCGTGACCTCGCTGCC
>DATCXZ010000332.1:0-13361 GCA_036570545.1 Kiloniellaceae bacterium | reverse complement strand
CGGCGGCCACGCGGCGCTTTGCCGTCGCACGCCTGCTCGCGCGCCTCACCTGCGCCGGCGAGATCGAGGCGATCGTGGCCGGCAGCGCCACCCTGACGACGCCGGCAGCGCGCGAGCGGGCGGCACGGGCGTTGCAGTCCTACTGCGCCGGCGCGCTGCTGATGCCTTACGAGCGCTTCCTGGAGGATGCGGTGCGGACGCGCTACGACGTCGACCTGCTGCGCCGCCTCTACGCGGCCAGCGTCGAGCAGGCCTGCCATCGCCTGGTGACCCTGCGCCGGCCCGGGGCCGAAGGCATCCGCTTTGCCTTCATCCGCTCCGATCCCGCCGGCTTCGTCACCAAGCGCCTGCCGCTGCCCAACCTGCCGCTGCCGCGCTACGGTGGCGCCTGCCCCCTCTGGGCCGTTTACCGGGCGTTTCAGACTCCCGAGGCCGTGGTGCGCCAGCTTGCCGAATTTCCCAGCAGCGACCGCTTCCTCTTCATCGCCCGCACGGTGGCGAAGGGCGATGCCGCCTACGGGCAGCCGCGACGGCTGCTCGCGATCATGCTCGCTTGCGATGCGGTCTACGCCGACCAGACGGTCTATGGCGACCGCCTCGACCTCTCCGCCGGCGCTCCCGCCGACCACGTCGGCACCACCTGCCGGCTCTGCGCACGCCGCGATTGCCCGCAGCGGCAGGAAGATGTGATCATCAAGCCGCAGGCTTCAGAAGAGGCGTGAGGGCAGCGGCCGCCGCTGTCACGAGAATGAGTAGGGAGTTCCCATGCGGGTCATGATCGTCGAGGACGAGCCGAACATCGTCGAGTCGCTGAGCTTTGTGTTCGGGCGCGAGGGCTGGACCGTCGCCTCCGCCCTCGATGGCGACACGGCGATGGGCCGCCTGCTGAGCGAGCCGCCCGACGTTCTCGTCCTCGACATCATGCTGCCGCCGCACAGCGGTTTCGAGGTGCTGAAGCGGGTGCGCCGGGAGCCGGGTCTGCGCGACCTGCCGGTCCTCGTGCTGACCGCCAGGGGCCAGGAGCGGGACCGCCACACCGCGCTGCGCCTGGGCGCCGACGCCTTCGTCACCAAGCCGTTCTCGAACCGCGCCATCGTGCAGCAGGTGCGCGACCTCGGCACCGGCAGGCAGAGTAGCGAATCGACGCTGACCACGATCCGATCTACTTCAAAAGGGTAGAGCAGATTCACAGGGTCGATGGATCGCTGTAGGCGATCCCATCCGACCCTGATCTGCTCTAGCCTTTCGGACCGAAGATCAGCCAGATGATGAAGCCGAGTAGGGGCAGGATGAGAATGATGACGACCCAGAACACCTTGGCTCCGGTCGAAGCGCCGCTCTGAACCGTCTTCACGATGGCCCAGATATCCGCAATCAAGAGCAACAGGCCGAACAGCCCGCCAACTTCGATTCCCATGCTCACAGCCTCCCGGGAGTGGACGAGGCCGCCAGCCTATCGCAGGACAGGGTTCTGAGGAACTATTTCCGCTATACCGTCCTGTGCTATTTCCCGGCTATCACCGCACGCAGCATCCATACCGCCTGCTCATGAAACTGCATGCGCTCGGTCAGCATGCCCGCCGTTACCACGTCGTGCAGTTCCTCCGCGGTGACGGTCGCGGCGCGCAGCCGCCGGACGATGCGCTCGTGGTCGGCGACCAGCATCTCGACCATCTGCTCGGCGGTCGGATTGCCGGTGTCCTCCACAATCTCGGCCATGGCGACCATCTCTGTGATGCTGGAGGGCGCCGGAAAGCCGAGCGCCCGGACCCGCTCGGCCAGGTCGTCCACCGCCTCGAAAAGGTTCTGGTACTGCTCCTCCGTCAGGCGGTGCAGCGAGATGAAGAGAGGGCCCACCACGTTCCAGTGGTAGCCCTGGGTCTTCACCAGCAGCAGGTAGGTGTCGGCCAGCAGGCCGCAGAGGCTGTTTGCCAGGCGCTTGCGGTGCTCGAGCCCGGTCTCGGGACTCTCGATGTCGGTTTTCATCTTCAGCGCTGAATGGGTCATTGCTTCTCTCGTTGGTTGGCTGTTGCGGGACCAACGAGAAGGAGCTTGGATCGGTTCCGGCTTCGGGGCCTGAACCCGGCTTCAGCGTCTGAACAGCGTGTCGAGCCGCCGGCCGGCATCGTCGGTGAGCGCCTTGGCGGCAGCCTTCTCGTCCTTGCGCAACGGCGCGTGGCAGGCTGCCTCGGCCTGCTGCAACACCGCGACCTCCTGCTCCCGGCAGTCGGCCAGCAGGGCGTCCATCCCCTCGTCGGCGAAGACCGCCCGCGCCCGCGCCAGGACGGTTTCCACCAGGCTGCGCTCCTCGGGAGGGCCGCCGGGAATGTCGTCTTCGGCGATCATGCGCGCGCCGAAGAAGTCGGCGTTGGCAGTCCGCTTCTCGCCCAGCGCCCGCAGTTCCTCGCAGCGCGGATCGTTCGGCATCGACTCGGCCGCGAGCAGGCAGTGGCGCGCCGAGCTGCGGCAGGCCTCCACGAGGTCGTGCAGCGCCACCAGGCGATCGTCGCGGAACAGAGTCAAGTCGAGGAGCCTCCTCGCGGCTCGGCCGGCTGGCGCGGGGGCGCGAACACCGCCACGGCGCCGGGCTCGATCTCCACGACAACGGGGGTGTGCCCCTTCAGTTCCCCGTCGATGTCGAGCGGTCGCGGGCGGCGCGTGCGGATTTCCACCCGCCTGGTTTGCCGCACCTCGGCCACCGGCGAGCGCCGCAGCCAGCCGAAGCGCAGCGCCGGCAGCGCCCACAGTATCGCCAGCAGGCCGGCCGGCTTCAGATAGTAGACCCTGAGCCAGCCGTCGTCGATCTCCGCCACCTCGTCCATGGTCAGGCCGCCGCCGTAGTGGCGGCCGTTGCCGACGGCGATCTGCGTGCAGCGGCAGCGCAGGGTTGCGCCATCGACGACCAGCACGGCGCGGAACGGCCGGTGACGGCGCAACGCCGTCCAGGCGCTGAGGGGATAGTTCAGGATGCCGAGCTGGCGCTTGCGGTCGCTCTCGCCTTCGTGCTCGCGCACCACCTCGGCGCTGAGCCCGACGCTGAGGACGTTGAAGAAGGGCTCGCCGTTGGCGACGCCGAGGTCGATCCGGCGGACCGCCCCCGCCGCGATGACGTCGGCCGCCGCGGCGATGTCGAAGGGAATGCCGAGCGTCCGGGCAAGGTCATTGGCGGTGCCGAGCGGCAGCAGCCCGAAGGGCCGGCCAAGCGCCCGCAGCGCCGGCGCCGCCGCATTCATCGTGCCGTCGCCGCCGGCGAGAATGACCGTGGCCGGCCCGCTGTCACGGATGCGCCCGCGCAGATCGTCGACCGATTGCGGAGTCTCGACGCTGACCGAAAGGCCGCCCGCTTCCAGACGCTCCAGCGCCGGCGCCAGGTCGTCCGCGGCACCGCCGCTCCGCTTGTTGGTCAGCAGCAGCGCCGGGCGGCTCTGGCTGTGCGGCCCTGTGTCCTGCACGTGGTTCTCCGGGTGCTAATTTCGCGCGGTGAACTAATTTCGCGCGGTGAACAGGGCGACGGCTCCCCGCTGCCGGAGTTCGACGTCGTGAAACTGCGCGGCCAGCGCGGCTTGCAGCCCCTCCAGGTCGTCGGCCGCATTGCCGAAGATGCCGCGGGCGTTGTAGAGGCTCATGACCTGCCGGCCCAAGGCGTTGTGCCGCACACCGCGGCCGAGGATGGTGGCGCCGAACACCCGCGCGCCGTCGCGCAGCAACGGCTTCAGGTTTGCGAAGGCCACCGCCTTGCGTGCCATCGGCCCCGGCAGGCAATGCAGCAGGTAGGTAATGCCGAGCGAATCGAAAGGTTCCGGGGGCTGCGGGATCGGCGCCAGCACGTTGGCGCGCAAGACCTCCGGCCGGTAGCGGGCCACGCGCGCCGCCGCGGTGGCGAGGCAGATCTCGTTGAGGTCGAGCAGGCAGAGGCGCGGCTGTTCCGACGGGAAGCGGCAGCGGTCGAGGAAGTAGCCGGTGGCGACGCCGGCGTCGAGATGGTTGGCGCTGACGTTGGCATCGTAGAGGCCGACCAGTTCGGCGGTCGGACAGCGCCAGAGGAAGCGATTGGAGAAGCCGAGCACCATGGCGTCGTAGATGCGCAGAGTGGCCGGCGTGTAGACCGCCTGCCCGGGCAGCCCGCTGGCTGCGCCGACAACCTGCGCCTCGCCGCTCATCCCGCTCACGCCCTCACGTCGACGACGACGCGGCCGCGTACCCGGCCCTGGAGGATGTCGCGGCCCAGCGGCAGCAACTCGGCAAGCGTCGCTTCCTGCACCATGGCGTCGAGCTTCTCCATCGGCAGGTCACGCGCGAGGCGCGCCCAGGCCTCCCGGCGCTCGGCCGGCGGGCTCAGCACCGAATCGATGCCGAGCAGCCTCACGCCGCGCAGCAGGAAGGGTATCACCGTCGTCTCCAGCTTGTTGCCGCCGGCCAGCCCGACGGCGGCCACGGCGCCGCGGTAGCCGATCTGCGGCAGCACGCAGGCAAGCGTTGCGCCGCCGACCGCATCGATGCAGGCCGGCCAGCGCTCCTTATCCAGCGGTCGGCCGCTCGGCGTCGCGATTTCGGCGCGGTCGATGATGGTCGTCGCGCCGAGATTCTTCAGATAGGCCTGCGTCTCGGCGCGGCCGGTGGAGGCGGCGACGCGGTAGCCGAGCTTCGCGAGGATCGCCACTGCCACCGAGCCGACACCGCCGGCGGCGCCGGTCACCAGCACTTCTCCCTTGGCCGGATCGAGGCCCTCCCGCTCCAGCGCCATCACCGCCAGCATGGCGGTGAAGCCGGCGGTGCCGATCGCCATGGCGCGCCTCGTCGTGAGGCCGTCGGGCAGCGGCACCAGCCAGTCGCCCATCACCCGCGCCTTTGCGGCATAGCCGCCCCAGTGCTGCTCGCCGACGCGCCAGCCGGTGAGGATCACCTTGTCGCCCGGCTTCCAGGCAGGGCTGCTGCTCGCCTCGACGGTGCCGGCAAAGTCGACGCCCGGCACGTGCGGATAGCTGCGCACCAGCCTGCCGAGGCCGTTCAGCACCATGCCGTCCTTGTAGTTGAGCGTGGAGTACTCGACCGCGACGGTGACCTCGCCGTCGGGCAGCCGTGAGTCGTCGAGCTCCGTCAACTCCGCCACCACCTTGCCGTCGTTCTCCTTCAGGAGAATTGCCTTGAACATCGTGTCTCCCTTGCAGCGTCGGGCCTCGCCCTTCGAGACGGCGCTCCCGCGCCTCCTCAGGGTGAGGTCCGATGGTACATGATTGACCTCATGCTGAGGAGCGCAGCGTCTCGAAGCACGAGGTCAATTATCGGCACTGGCAGCCGGAAGCCGCTCCTGCAGCGGCGCGCCGGGCTGGATGAGATCGCCGCGCGCGTAGAGCTCTTTGCGTATGAGATGCTTCGGTACCTTGCCGTAGCCGGACTTGGGCAGCTCGTCCCAGAAGAACACGCGGCGCGGCTGCTTGTAGCGGGCGAGCTTGTCCTTGAGGAGGGCGAGCAGCTCTTCTGCCGTGGCGGCCTGCCCTTGCTGGAGCACGACGACGGCGACGCCGGTCTCGCCCCACTCGGGGTCGGGCACGCCGAGCACCGCCACCTCGGCGACGGCCGGATGGGCCAGCAGCAGCTCCTCCGCCTCGCGCGGATAGACGTTGGAGCCGCCGGAGATGTACATGTCCGAAGCGCGCCCGGTGATGTAGAGGAAGCCCTGCGCGTCGAGACGACCGAGGTCGCCGGTGTGGAACCAGCCGTCCTTCAGCGCCTTGGCATTGGCCTCGGGATTGTCGTGGTAGCCGGCGAAGACGGCGGGGCCGCGCACGCAGATCTCGCCCTGCTCGCCGGCCGGCAGGCGCTTGCCGGTTGCGTCCTTGATGGCGATCTCCATGCCGGTGCGCGCATAGCCGCAGGAGCCGATCGGCATGGCGTCGTCGTCGAGACTGTGCAGCTCGCGTGGCAGCACGGTGATGTTGCCGGTGACCTCGCCGAGGCCGTAGTACTGCACGATCACCTTGCCGAGCTTTTCCAGCGCCTGCTTCTGGTCGGCGCGGTACATCGGCGCGCCGGCGTAGATGACGTAGCGCAGCGAGGAGTGATCGACGCGATCGACGGCGGGATGGCGCACCATGCGGGTGAGGATGGTCGGCACGGTGAACATGTTGGTGATGCGCTCGGCCTCGACCAGGCGCCAGATCTCCGCCTCGTCGAAGCGCTCGCCGGACGGCAGCACCGAGCGTGCGCCACGCGCCACCTGCGAAAGGACGTGAACGCCGGCCCCGTGGCTGAGCGGCGCCACCACCAGCGAGGCGTCCTCCTCCGTGGTCCCCGGCATCAGGTCCGCCAGATGGTTGTTGGTGACGAAGGCGAGTTGGCCGTGGGTCAAGACCGCCGCCTTCGGGCGCCCCGTGGTGCCGGAGGTGTAGAAGAACCAGCAGGGATCGTCCCGATCGACTTCCGCTGGGTCGACCTCTGCCGCTCCGACCACGGCGCCGCTTCCGGCGTCGATCAGATCCTCATAGGCCAGCTCGCCGTTGCGCGGCGTGCCGATGGCGATCCTGTGCTCGAGGGCCGCCGAGGCCGCGCGCGCCGTATCGGCATGCTGCGCAAAGGCATCGTCGCAGATCATCGCCTTGGCGCCGGAGGAGCTGGCGAGGTAGGCGACCTCCGGCGGCGTCAGGCGGTAGTTGGTCGGCACCCAGATGGCGCCGAGTGTGAAGGCCGCCCACAGGCTCTCGAACATCTGGTTGGAGTTCTTCGCCTGCACCAGGATGGCGTCGCCCTTGCCGAGGCCGCGGTCGCGCAGCGCTGCCACCAGGGCGTCGACGCGGGCGGCGGTCTGCCCCCAGGTCCAGCGCCGGTCGCCCCAAACGAGGGCGGTATGCTCCGGCAGGCGCCGCGCCGTGTCGGACAGCAGGCGCCCCAGATTCATGACCCGGGAGTTCATCGCGTTGCCCATGGCCGCCGCGCCGCGAAGGACCTACGACCGCAGCGGCTCGAGGATCGAGACGTAGTTGGCGACGGCGGCGCCACCCATGTTGAAGAGGCCGCCGAGCCTGGCGTCCTTCACCTGCATGTCGCCGGCCTGGCCGGTCAACTGCATGGCGCTCAGCACATGCATCGACACGCCGGTGGCGCCGACGGGATGGCCCTTGGCCTTGAGGCCGCCGGAGGGATTGACCGGCAGCTTGCCGTTCTTCTCGGTCCAGCCCTCGGCAATGGCGCGCGCGCCCTGGCCGCGCTTGGTGAGGCCCATGGCCTCGTACTCCAGCAACTCGGCGATGGTGAAGCAATCGTGGGTCTCCACGAAGCTGAGGTCGCCGAGCGTCGCGCCGGCGGCCTCCAGCGCCTGGTTCCACGCCTGCTCGCAGCCCTCGAACAGCGTGATGTCGCGCTTGCTCATCGGCAGGAAGTCATTGACCTGCTGGGCCGCGCGAAACACCACCGACTTGTTCAGGCCAAGCGCCGATTCGACGTCGCAGAGCACCAGGGCCGCCGCGCCGTCGGAGACGAGCGAGCAGTCGGTGCGCTTCAGCGGCCCGGCCACCACCGGGTTCTTGTCGGAGACGTTGCGGCAGAACTCGTAGCCGAGGTCCTTGCGCATCTGCGCCAGCGGATTGGCCACGCCGTTGCGGTGGTTCTTGGCGGCAATGGCGGCCAGCGCGTCCGACTGGTCGCCGTGCTTCTGGAAATACTGCTGGGCGATGAGGCCGAAGACGCCGGCGAAGCCGCCTTCGATCTCGCTGTCCTCCTTCAGGTAGGACGCCTTCAGGAGCGTGTTGCCGATCTCGTCGCCGGGCAGGCCGGTCATCTTCTCGACGCCGACCACCAGCACGAAGCGTGCCGCCTTGGATTCGATGGCGCGCAGGCCCTGGTAGACGGCGGCGGAGCCGGAGGCGCAGGCATTCTCCACCCGGGTCGCCGGCTTGAAGCGCAGGCGGTCGTCCGACTGCAGCACCAGGGAGGACGGAAAGGCCTGGCGCGAGAAGCCCTCGTTGAAGTGGCCGACGAAGATCTCGTCGACCTCGTCGGGGCCGATGCCGGCGTCCTCGAGCGCTTGCAGGGCGACGCGTCCGATGAGGGATTCGACATCGTCGTTCTCGTGCTTGCCGAACGGCGTGTGGCTCCAGCCGACGATGCAGGCGGTCATGCGGATTCTCCCTCGCGCGGTGCTGCCCGGGCCTGCGGCAAGACCCGGCGAAGCGGCGATGGTAGCAAAGTGGCTCCCGTCCGTACAGGCGATGCCAGGGCCGGGAGCCCGCAGAAGAGGCAACAGATCCGTGCCATTGTTTGGACCGGAGCCGGAAATCCTGGCCCCGCTGGAACCTTGCCGCTAGGAGTGGGTTATGAGCCTGCCGGTAGAGTTTCGGGGGGAAGAGTGCGAATCCTGAAGGGCCGCTCGAAGCGAGACGCCGCGAGCCTGCTGCTGACTGTCGTGCTGGCCGCGTCGCTGGCGATCGCACACGCCCAGGCCGGCAGAGCCCAGGACGATAGCACCCAGGACAACAGCGCTCAGGGCAACGGCACTCAGGGCAACGGCGCCAGCAGCGCAGTTCCCCACGGCCCGGACCCGGATTGGATCGTCACCGGCCAGTTCAGCAACGACCTCTTCGGCGGCGACGACGCGAACTTCACCCACGGCACGCGCTTCAGCGCGCTCTCCCCGGACGGGCAGGTGCCCCAATTTATCGAGCGCGCCGCAAAATGGCTGCCGCTGTTCCCCGACGACGGCAGCCTTCGCATCACCTACAGCCTGGGCCAGGAAATTTTCACCCCGGAGCGCATCGAAGAGCGCGAGCTCATCGAGGACGACCGCCCCTACGCCGGCTGGACCTATGCCGGCATCGGCCTGGTCTCCGAGAACGGCGACCAGCTCGACAACCTGGAACTGAACGTCGGCGTGGTCGGCCCGTGGTCGCTCGCCGACAAGACTCAGATCGAGTACCACAAGCTGATCGACGTTCAGGTGCCGGAGGGCTGGGAGAACCAGCTCGAGAACGAGCCCGGCGTGGTGCTCTACTACGAGCGCAAGTGGCGCAACATCTGGGACGTTGACTTTGGCGATCTGGCGATGCTCAACAACCTGGGCGTCGACCTGACGCCGCACATCGGCGGCGCGCTGGGCAACGTCTACACCTACGGCGCCGGCGGCGTCACCCTGCGCCTGGGCGAGGACCTGCCGAGCGACTATGGGCCGCCGCGCCTCAGGCCGGCGCTGCCCGGCTCCGACTACTTCCGCCCGAGCGATTGGTTCGGCTGGTATCTCTTCGTCGGCGCCGAAGGCCGCCTGATGGTGCGCAACATCTTCCTCGACGGCAACACCTTCGAGGACAGCCACAGCGTCGACAAGTATCCGCTGGTGTTCGACCTGCAGGCGGGCATCGCGGTCGATCTCGGCAAGCGCGTGCGGATTGCCTACACGCATCTCTGGCGCAGCCGCGAGTTCCGCGAGCAGGAGGCCGCCAGCCAGTTCGGCACCTTCAGCGTGTCGGTGCGCTTCTAGCCCGGCCTTTCGATCCGCTTCTCTCAGTCGCCGCCGTGCGGCAGCGTCTCACTGAAGCGCACCGGCCGCCCGGCCGGGCCGCCGAGCAGCTCGCCGTCGCGCATGGCGACGTGGCCGCGAATCACGGTCACCATCGGCCAGCCGGCCACCGGCTTACCCTCGAAGGGGGACCAGCCGCACTTCGACTGCAGCCAATCGGGCTCGATCGTCCGCCTGGCCTTCAGATCGACCAGCGTGAAGTCGCCGTCATAGCCGACGGCGATGCGGCCTTTTCCGGCGATGTTGTAGAGGCGCTGGGCGCCGGCGGAAGTCAGGTCGACCAAACGCTCGAGCGTCAGCTTGCCGGCGTTTAAATGGTCGAGCAGCAGCGGCAGCAGAGTCTGCACCCCCGGCATGCCGGAGGGCGAGCGCGGATAGGGCGCCGCCTTCTCCTCGCGCGTGTGCGGCGCGTGGTCGGAGCCGACGACGTCGGCGATGCCGAGGCGCACCGCCTCCCACAGCGCCTCGCGATGGCGCGCCTCGCGGATCGGCGGGTTCATCTGCGCGAAGCTGCCGAACTCCTCGTAGCAGTAGGGCGCGGCGAGCGTCAGGTGCTGCGGCGTCACCTCCATGGTGGCGATGTCCTTGGCGGCGGCCAGCAGCGGCACTTCCTCCGCCGTCGTAACGTGCAGCACGTGGATGCGCCGCCCTGCCTCGCGCGCCAGACGCAGCAGCCGCTTCGTGGAGCTCACCGCGGTCTCCACGTCGCGCCACTCCGGATGCTGCGCGACCTTGCCGCCGTCGCGAATGAGATCGAAGCGCTCGCGCAGACGCGCCTCATTCTCCGAATGCACGGCGACGCGGCGCCGGCCGCTGCCGAGCACCCGCCGCAGCACGTCGTCTTCGTGCACAAGCAGCGATCCGGTGGAAGAGCCCATAAAGATCTTCACCCCGCAGCAGCCCGGCAGGCGCTCCAGCTCGCCGAGATTGTCGGCATTCTCCGCCGCGGCGCCGATGAAGAAGGCATGGTCGCACCACGCGCGCCCTTCCGCGCGTGTCAGCTTTTCCTCCAGCGCTGCGGCGTCGATCGTGGCGGGGTTGGTGTTCGGCATCTCGAACACGGCGGTGACCCCGCCCATCACCGCGGAGCGGGTGCCGCTCTCGAGGTCTTCCTTGTGCTCGAGACCGGGCTCGCGGAAATGCACCTGGGTGTCGATGACGCCGGGCAGCACGAGGAGCCCCTTGGCGTCGAGCACCTCGTCGGCACGGGTCGCATCGAGGGTGCCGATGTCGGCGATGCGCTCGCCGGCGACGGCGACGTCTACCTCTGCCAGCCCGGAGGGCGTGAAGACCTGTCCGCCCTTGATGAGAAGATCCCAGTTTTTAGCCATGGCATTCACACTTTCCTGTCAGCCCGCATTACGGCGTGGCGCGCCGCTCGCTCAGCAGGCGGTCGAAGAATTTCAGATAGCGCCGCACCGCGACCGCCTCGACGAAGCCCTCTTCGTAGGCCGCCCGCCCGCTCTGCGCCAGGCGCTCCGCCGTCTGCGGCTCCTCGATCAGGCGCCTGAGCGCGCCTGCCAGGGCGACCGCATCATCGATCGGCACCAAAAGGCCGTTCTCGCCGTCCTCGATCAGCAAGGACGGCCCCTGGCTGGCGGCCGCCACCATCGGCCGGCTGTGCATCCAGCCCTCCAGCACCACGCTGCCGAAGGGCTCATGGCGCGACGGCACGACATAGAGGTCGGCGGCGGCGAAGAAGGGCGCCGGATCGTCCTGCCAGCCAAGGAAGCGCACACGGTCGGCGACGCCGAACTCGACGGCCTGGCGCTCCAGCTTGCGGCGCAGCGGACCGTCGCCGGTCAGCCAGAGCCAGGCCCCGGGCACCGCCGCCAGCGCCTGCAGCAGGATGTCGAAGGCCTTGTTCTCGTGCAGGCGGCCGAGCGCGAAGATCAGCGGCGCCTTTGCGGGCGTGCCGTAGGTGGCGCGGTCCGCGGGCGGCGTTGCGGCGTGGTCCTCGACGAAGTTGGGGATGACGTGGACCCGCGCCTCCGGAAAGCCGTGCTTGACGCAATGCGCCTTCAAATCGGGCGTGACGCAGACGAGGTGATCGCAGTGCCGGTAGTGCTTCAGGTCGTAATAGCCGCCGAGCCGCGCCACGTGCACGAAGTCACCCTTCGGCAGCGCGGCTGAGGCGCGGTTCATGTACGTGAGCGCCAGCTCGGGGCGAAAGTCCGCGATCTCGCGCCGCAGGATCTTTGTCGTCTGCCAATCTAAGAGACGGCCGAAGGGGGCGGTCACCGGCTCGATGCCGCCGGCGCGCAGCACCGTCAGGCTCCGCGGGTGCGGACGGATCACCACCCGCTGCTCCACGCCGGCACGCTTCAGCGCCAGGCAGAGGCGCAGGAAATGTCGCTCGGCACCGCCTTGCGGGGCGCCCGCCAGGGCCTGCAGCAAGCGCGGCATCGAGCGAAGAGAACTCCTCTGGACAGGCAGCGCCGGGGCGCGCTCGAGGGGGCTAGGGGCCGGCTGCGGGTCGCGCCGGCAGACCGGCGACACGCCGGGCCAGCACGCGCTGGCGGAACACCATCAGATAGAAAAGGATGAAGAAGCAGAAGTAAAGCTCCTGCACCTCGCTCGCCCGATAGAACAGCACGGCATTCCACAGACCCTCCTGCTGCAACCTCTCCCATACCTTGGCCAGCTCGGCGAGCACGGCTACCGGCAGACAGACCAGCGGCGGCAGGAGCAGGGCGAAGCGGCCCTCGCGGATCGCGGGCCGCCGCAGCGCCAGCAGCGGCACGATGATGCCGCCGACGATGACGCCGATCTCCAGCAGCGTGCGCGGCTTCTGATCGAGCCAGGACGAGGTGTTGTGCAGGTTGGTCTCGCCCTGGTCGTTGATCGCCTGCCACCCCTCCGGCGTCAGCCAGCCGGCGTAGTGCTGGCCCCAGCTCGCCTCCTCGCCGGCCATGTAGACGCTGCCAAGCAGGGCGAGGACGATCCACGTGAAGACAAGGCGGTCGTCGCGCACCTCCGCCAGGGCGAGAATGCGCAGGCACCAAGCCACGGAGACCAGCGGAATCAGCACCTGGGCTCCCTCGAGAATGCCGATCTCACTGCCTATGTAGGCCTCATAGAACTGCGGCGAGACACGCCAGGCGATGAAGAGCGCGACAGCCGCAACGAGTGGCAGGCCGAGGTAGAGCCATGTCGGCAAGCGGTCGGCGTGCTGCAGACGCAGGGTGGTCTGCGCTTCGGCCGCGCTGGCGCTGCTATGGCTTGAGGACATCGGGGCACCGTCACCTTTCTCGGCGCCACTATGTCAGCTATGCGGGAAAACACAATTGCATGGCGGTTGCGGGGCTTGCACCGGCGGCCGCCCGACCTAAGCTGCGCAGGGTGCCCGCCGGACAACCTTCTCCGCCATAGGTCCCATGCCTTCCTCTCCCGACCGCATCCTGGTCATCAAGCTCTCGGCCCTCGGGGATTTCGTGCTGTCGGTGGCGAGCTTCCAGGCGATTCGCGCGCACCACCGCGAGGCCGCAATCGCCCTGCTGACCACCGCGCCCTACCGCCGCCTGGCCGAGGCGAGCGGCTGCTTCGACGCCATCATCGTCGACCCGCGCCCGGCCTGGTGGCAGCCGGGTCGATGGCTCGCCCTGCGGCGGCAGCTCGCCGACGGTCGCTTCGAGCGCGTCTACGACCTCCAGCGCTCCGACCGCAGTGGCAGCTATTTCCGGCTGCTGCCGCGCCCGAAGCCAGAGTGGGTCGGCGTGGTGCCGGGCTGCTCGCACCGCTACCGCCCGCCTGCGGACCGGGTGTTGCACATCTGCGAGCGGGAGGCCGCGCAGCTCGCCCTCGCAGGCGTGCCGCGGCCAGACCTGCCCGACCTCGGCTTCCTCACCGCCGACCT
>DATCXZ010000331.1:0-10822 GCA_036570545.1 Kiloniellaceae bacterium | reverse complement strand
CCGCGCGCGCCGATCCGTCGTCCGGTGCAGGCCAAGGCTGCCGGGGTGCTCAGCGCCTGCGACACCCGCGCCGTCGGCCTGGCGGTGATCGCGCTGGGCGGCGGACGGCGCCGCGTCGAGGACCGCATCGATCCGGCGGTCGGCGTCGACGACATCCTGCCGCTGGGGACGGTGGTGTCTAAATCCGACCCCATTGCCATGGTGCATGCCGCCGACGAGGCCAGCGCCGAGGCCGCGGCCGTCCTCTTGCAGAAGGCCTTCGAGATCGGCCAGACTGAGGGAGAACCGCAAGCGGTGGTCCATCAGCGCATCGCAGCGAAGGATGTGTGAGCGCCATGTTCGCGCCGAACCAGGGTGAGTCTTCGTCGCGGCCCGCGCGCTTTGCGGCGCCTGCCGACGGGCGCCTTGCGGCGGCGATGCAGCAAGCCTACGCGCGCGACGGCTTCCTGGTGCTCGAGGGCATGGTGGAGCCGCCCGACTGCGACGCCCTCATGACGCGCGCCGAACAACTGGTGGCGGGCTTCGATCCCACGAGCGTCACCAGCATCTTCTCGACGCGCGAGCAGGTGCACGGACGCGACCGCTACTTCCAGGAGTCCGGCAACAAGATCCGCTTCTTCTTCGAGGAGGAGGCATTCGACGCCGGCGGCCGGCTGCGCCAGGACAAGCGGCTTTCCATCAACAAGATCGGTCATGCCCAGCACGATCTCGATCCGGTCTTCGCCCGCTTTTCCCGGCTGCCGCAGCTTGCCGCCCTGGCAGCCAGTCTAGGGCTGGCGCAGCCCCTGCTGCTGCAGTCCATGTACATCTTCAAGCAGCCGCATATCGGCGGCGAGGTCGGCTGGCACCAGGATTCCACCTTCCTCTACACCGACCCGTTGAGCGTCGTCGGCCTGTGGTTCGCGCTCGAGGATGCGACGCTGGAGAACGGCTGCCTCTGGGCGCTGCCCGGCGCGCACAAGGGCCCCCTGCGCGAGCGTTGGCGGCGCAAGGATGGCGCGCTGGCGATGGAGCGCCTGGACGACACGCCCTGGCCTCAGGCGGGGGTTCCGCTGGAAGCGCCGAAGGGCACGCTGGTGGTGCTGCACGGCAAGCTGCCGCACGGCAGCGGGCCGAACCGCTCCGCCCGCTCGCGCCACGCCTACACGCTGCACCTCATCGACGGAGCCTGCGCCTATCCCGCCGACAACTGGCTGCAGCGTGGTCCGGAGCTGCCGCTGCGCGGTTTCCAATGAAGAATCTTCGAACGGGGAGAACCAGAATGATTGCTCGCAGGATAACAGGTCTGTTCGCAGCCTCGCTTGTCGTTCTCGGTCTTGCCGTGCCGGTTGCGGCAGAACCCGTGAAGTTGAGCCTTCTACACATCAACGACATCGATCGCATCGAGGACTCCAAGGGGCGCGGCGGCCTTGCCCGCCTGATGACGCTGGTGAACCGCGAGCGCGCGGCCGCCGAGCATGCCATCTTCACCCACGGCGGCGACACCATCTCGCCCTCGCTGCTGGCCGGCTTCGATCAGGGCGCCCACATGATCGACCTGCTCAACGAGGCGGAACTCGACATCATGGTGCTCGGAAACCACGAGTTCGACTTCGGCCCGGCGGTGACCCGCCAGCGTATCGCCGAGGCGCGCTTTCCCATTCTCGGCGCCAACGTCGTCGATACCACCGGCACGCTGATGGAAGGCACGCTGGCCACCTGGACCACGGAGGTCAGGCCCTACACCGTCGGCTTCATCGGCCTCACCGCCCCGGAGACTCCGGAGATTTCCGCGACCGAAGGCGTCACCTTCAAGCCGCTGGTGCAGACCGCCCGCGAGCTGAGCGAGAACCTGCGCAGCAACGGCGCCGACCTGATCGTGGCGCTGGCCCACATCGGCATTGGGGACGATCTGCAGATGGGCTACGCCGACAGCGGCATCGACATCCTGCTGTCGGGGCACGACCACCTGCAGGTCACCTACTACGACGGCCAGTTCGCCTTCGTCGAGTCCGGTTCCCAGGGCGACAATCTCATGGTCGTCGAGGTGACCATGGACACGGTCGACAATCGCGGCGAGCAGGAGTTCGTGTGGTCGCCGCAGTTCCGCATCCTCTCGACCCAGGACGTCGAGCCGGATGCTGCCATGGCGGCCAAGGTGCAGGTCTACCTCGACAAGCTCTCGAAAGAGCTGGACGTCGCCGTTGGCAAATCGCTGACGCCGCTCGACAGCCGCCGTGCCTCGATCCGAGGGACGGAAACCGCTATCGGCAACCTCTTCGCCGATGCCATTCGCGCGGGCGTGGACGCCGATGTCGGACTCACCAACGGCGGCGGCATCCGCGGCGACAAGACCTACGAGGCGGGGGTGATCCTGACGCGGCGCGACATCCAGACCGAGCTGCCGTTCGGCAATCGCACCGTGAAGCTGCAGATGACCGGCGCGCAGCTCCTCGAGGCGCTGGAGCACGGCGTCAGCGCCGTGGAGGAGGGGGCCGGGCGCTTCCCGAGCCTCTCCGGCATGACCATGACCTGGAGCCGAGGCGCCCAGCCGGGCGAGCGGGTGAAGTCGGTCAGCGTGAACGGCAAGCCGCTCGACCCGACGGCGACCTACACCGTGGCGACCAACGATTTCATTGCGGCGGGCGGCGACGGCTATGCGGTGCTGACGGAGACCAAGCCGCTGATCGACGGCGACGCCGCCAAGTACATGGCCTCCATGGTGATGGACTACATCGCCGCCACCGGCGAGGTCGCGCCCAAGATCGAAGGCCGCCTGAAGGCGGTGGACTGATGGTGCAATCGCTCAAGTCTCGTCTCACCCTTCTGGGGCGGCTTCTGGGGTTGCTGAGCGCAGCGGGCGGTTAGCGGCGCCTCGCAAAAAACCTGCGGTTGGCCGAAAGACGGCGACGTGCTACTGCGATGGTCATGCTCGCCGCTCTCCCCGATACCGCCACGCTCGCCTTCCTGCTGCTCGGTGCCTTGGCGGCAGGTTTCGTCACCGGCTTCGCCGGCTTCGGCACCGGCCTGGTGGCATCGGGCTTCTGGTTTCACGTGCTGCCGGCTGCCCTGGTGCCGCCGATGGTGGTGATCGCTTCCGTGACGGCGCAGTTGATCTCCCTGGCGGGACTGCGGCCGAAGTTCGACTGGCCGCGCGCAGCGCCCTTTCTCATCGGCGGAGCCCTCGGCGTGCCGCTCGGCGTGGCGGCGCTCACCCAGGCCTCGCCGGATATGCTGCGGCTGTCGGTCGGCATCTTCCTCGTCTGCTATGCGATCAGCCAACTGAGCGGTCTGACACGGCTCGCCATCGGCGCCTGGGGTGGCCGCCCATCGGACGCCGCGGTCGGCGTCGGCGGCGGCATTCTCGGCGGCTTTGCCGGACTCTCGGGGCCCCTGCCGCTGATCTGGCTGCAACTGCGTGGCGGTCCCTCGGCGGAACAGCGTGCGGTCTACCAACCGTTCAACCTCATCGTCCTCGCCATCGCGGGCGCAGGCATGGCGGTGGCCGGACGCGTCGACGGCGCCGTTCTCCACTCGCTGCTGCTGGCTGTACCCGGCACGGCGCTCGGCGCTTGGTGCGGCGCGCGGCTCTACCGCAAGGCCAGCGAGGCCACCTTCCGCAGGGTGGTGCTCGCGCTGCTGCTGCTGTCCGGCGCTATGCTGGTGGCTCAAAGCCTGCGGTAGCGGCTAGGCTTCCCCCATTCGGCCAAGGAGCAGAACGATGCATCACCAAGGCGGGTGTCATTGCGGCGCCATCGCGGTGCGCTACGAGAGCGCGGCTGCGCCGGCGGAAACCGAGGTGCGTGCCTGTCAGTGCAGCTTCTGCCGCAAGCACGGCTCGCGCGCCGTCTCGGACTCGCAGGGCAAGCTGACCGTCACCATTCACGATGCCGAGGTCGTGCAGCGCTACCGCTTCGGGCTCGCCACCGCCGACTACTTCCTCTGTGGGCGTTGCGGTGTCTACGTGGTTGCGGTGCTGACAGACGGCGACGGGCTCTACGGCATCGCCATCGTGAACGCGCTCGACAATGCCGAGCAGTTCACCCAGGCGTCGAAGCCGGCCGACTACTCTGCCGAAGGCGAGGCCGATCGCCGCCGCCGGCGTCGCACCCGCTGGACGCCGGCGGAGATCGTCACGAAATCCCCGTCACCCAGCTCCGTCTCCCCCAAAGCTTGAGGGGCCCGGCTGCGGGCGGTGTCATTCGCCTGCGTACTTGGCAATGAGGGCCCTGGCGTCGTCGACCAGGGCCTCGCCGTCCTTGCCGGCGGCGTTCATCTCGGCGATCCAGGCTTCGGTGACGCCGGCCGTGGCCGCCTGCCACCGCGCCAGTTCCTCGCCCTCGATGCTGTGAAAGCTGGCACCCGACGCCTTGGCCGCCGCGCGCCCCGGCTGCTCGGCTTCGTCCCACACGCGCCCGATCTGCTTGGCGAGCGCGATGCCGGAGTTGGCGTCGATCACCGCGCGCAGATCGGCGGGCAGCGCTTCGTAGCGCGCCTTGTTCATGGTGAAGAGAAAGACCGCGGTGTAGAGGCCGTGCTGTCCGCCGATTTCGGTATGGCTGGTGGTGAGCTCGTGGATCTTCAGCGGCAGCGCCACCTCATAGGGTAGCGCAGCGCCGTCGATGACGCCGCGGGCGAGCGATTCCGGCACGGCCGGCACCGGCATGCCGATCGGCGTTGCCCCCAGCGCCTCCAGGGCGGCGTTGGTCATGCGGGTGGGCGCGCGCACCTTCAGGCCCCTCAGGTCATCCAGCGATTCTACTTCCCGGTCGCGCAGGTGCAGGCTGCCGGGCGCGTGCACATGCACCATCAAGGGGTGCGTGTCGCCGAATTCCCCGACCGCGTGCTTCAGGTAGAATTCGTGCGCTGCCTGGCTGGTCGCCTCGGCCGAAGCCGCCATGAAGGGCAGTTCGAAGACCTCGATGATCGGGAAGCGCCCGGCGGTGTAGCCGGGCAGGGTCCAGACGATGTCGACCACGCCGTCGCGCACCTGGTCGTAGAGCGCCGGCGGCTTGCCGCCGAGCTGCATCGAGGGATAGATCTCGATCTTGATGCGCCCGTCGGACTCGGCCTCGACCTTGCGCGCCCAGGGCTCGACGAAGTCCTTGTGGGTAGTCGAGGGCGGCGGCAGGAAGTGCTGCAGGCGCAGGATCACCTCCTGCGCCGAGGCCGGCGCGCCCGCGAGGCCGCCGGCCATCGCCGCTAGCAGACCGAATGACAGCAGCGCGCGGCGAGGCGCGCTCGCGTTTTTCAACATCTACCCCTCCCTGTTTCTCTGAGCCCTTATACGTCACCCGCGGTGCGGGTTCGAGGCCGAGGTGCGACCTGCGGTGGCCTGCCGGCGCCTTTGTCACAGGTGGTTCGCGCAGCGGTCCGCTTGGTTGAACACCTTCGACACTTGCTGACGAAATGGACGGTGGCCCTGCTGCGGGTAGGGGAATAGGATAGGCGTCTTAACCCTGATCGAACACAAATGGGGAAAGGAGAGATCATGAAGGGTGACAAAAAGGTCATCGCGTACCTGAACAAGGCGCTCAAGAACGAATTGACCGCGATCAATCAGTATTTCCTGCACGCGCGCATGCTGAAGAACTGGGGCATCACCCGGATGGCCCATCACGAGTATGAAGAGTCCATCGACGAGATGAAGCATGCGGACGGGCTCATCGAGCGCATTCTCTTCCTCGAAGGACTGCCGAATCTGCAGGAGCTAGGCAAGCTGCTGATCGGCGAAAACGTGAAGGAGGTCATGGAATGCGACCTCAAGCTCGAGATGGAAGCGGCCCCACTGCTGCGCGAGGCGATCGCTCACTGCGAGTCGGTCAGCGACTACGTATCGCGCGAACTCTTCACGGACATCCTGGAGTCCGAGGAGGAGCACATCGACTGGCTGGAGACCAATCTGGAACTGCTCAAGAAGATGGGGCTGCAGAACTTCGTTCAGTTCCAGAGCAAGCCCGCGGAAGCGTCGTGATCTGAGCGAACTGAGACGCCAGCCCCTGGGACGCCAGCGAGATCCGGGCGGCTAGCGGGATCTCGGGCCGGCCGAAGCCGGCGTTGCCGTATCGTCCGCGCGCAGGGCCGCCGATTGGGGCGGCATGCCGGCGCGTGCCGACTCGCGGCGTGTCTGCATCCAGCGCAACACCGCCAGCAACTGGCCTTCCGGAAGGTTGCGCCAGAGGTACATCGTCCGGGCCTATTCCGCCGCCATGAGCACGGCTTCCGCATCGTGCTCCTGCTCGGAACTGTCCTGCGAATCCTGCCCTGCGCTCGACCCGCCGTCCCCGTGCACGCTGTTCACGATGTCCTGAGCAAAGTCCAGGCAACCGCCGCAGCAGGGGCCGTTTCCGAGGGTCAGATAGACCTCCGTGACGCAACGCAGGCCGCTCTCCGCCACCTCGCGGATTTCGACGTCCCGATAGCCGTTGCACAGGCAGACGTACATCCAGGGCTCCTCACTATGAGGACACCAATATGGTGCGAATGATAATGATTGTCAATCGCGCAGGGGCGTGTAAAATCCGCCACTTACGCACTTTTGACGGCTGTTCCCAGACGGGCACGGCCTTTCTTGGCTCAACGCTAAGAATGCGGGTCATTTGCGGGGGCTCAGGCCTCCGCTCGATTGATGCAAGCTAAGAGGAGCATCCGATGAACACACTCCAGACGGTGGCGCTGGCCGCCACGGTCGCCCTGGTGCCGCTGGCGGCTTCGACCTCCGGCGCAGCCGCGGCCGACAAGAAGGCGGTCCTCACGACCTATGCCGACATTGCCCATGCCGCCTACCAGGATTCGCTGACCACTGCCGAGGCGCTCCGCCAGGCGGTCGAGAAACTGCTCGCCGATCCGAGCGAGGACACCCTCGCCGCCGCGCGCGAGGCCTGGATCGACGCGCGGGTGCCCTACCAGCAGAGCGAGGCCTACCGCTTCGGCAATGCCATCGTCGACGACTGGGAGGGCAAGGTGAACGCCTGGCCGCTCGACGAGGGCCTCATCGACTACGTCGACGACGGCAGCTACGGCAGCGAGTCCGACGAGAATCCGATCTACACGGCCAACGTCGTCGCGAACGAGAAGCTGATGGTGAACGGCGAGAGCGTCGATGCCTCCAGCATCACCAAGGAACTGCTCGCCGATGTGCTGCATGAGGCAGAGGCGGTGGAAGCCAACGTGGCGACCGGCTACCACGCCATTGAATTCCTGCTGTGGGGGCAGGACCTGAACGGCACCGGCGCGGGCGCCGGCGCCCGGCCCGCAACCGACTTCAGCACCGAGAACTGCACCGGCGGCAACTGCGATCGCCGCGGCGAGTACCTGACGGCGGCCACCGACCTCTTGATCGACGACCTGCAGGACATGGTGGCGGCCTGGGGGCCGGATGGCGAAGCGCGTGAGGGCCTGTTGGGCGGAGATCCGGACGCCGGCATCGCCGCCATGCTGACCGGCATGGGTAGCCTCTCCTACGGTGAGCTGGCGGGCGAGCGCATCAAGCTCGGCCTCATGCTGCACGATCCCGAGGAGGAGCATGACTGCTTCAGCGACAACACCCACAACTCGCACTACTACGACCAGCGCGGCATCATGAACGTCTACCTGGGCACCTACGAGCGGGTGGATGGCAGCATCGTGAAAGGGCCCAGCCTGTCCGACCTGGTGGCGGCCAAGGACAAGGCCGTCGATGCCGACATGAAGGCGAAGCTGGAGGCCGCTGAAGCCGCCGCTGCCGCCATGGTGAAACGCGCCGAGAGCGTCGAGGCCTATGACCAGATGATCGGTGAGGGCAATGCCGAGGGCAACGCGGTGGTGGAGAAGGTGGTGCAGGCGCTGACCATCCAGACCCGCTCGATCGAGCGCGCCGTGGCGACGCTGGATCTCTCGACCATCGAGTTCGAGGGCTCCGACAGCCTCGACAACCCGCAGGCCGTGTTCCAGTGATTGCAGCGCCGCGCGTCGGGAGGCAGGCGCCTCCCGACGCGCGGCACCGAGTGACCGAAGTGAGGACAGTGTTCAAGGCTGCAGGTTTTGCCTGCGTGCTCCTCGCGGTCGGGCCGGCAGCCTTGGCAGCCGGCCCGACCGCTGAGCAGAGGACGCCTGAGGAGCGGGCGCGCATCGAGGCGGTGATCGCGCCGACCACCGACTTCAGCCGGCCGGAGAAGTTCGAGCCGCTTCCCGGCGGTGCCACTACCTCGCAGCAGGCGGTCAACGCCAACGCCTTCTCGCACAGCTCCGCCAACATGAGCTTCAAGCGCGAGCTCGACTTCAAGATCGGCAACGGCCTGTTTCGCCGCCTTTGGGTGACGTCGCCGTCGTCCACCACCTCGGCCGACGGCCTTGGGCCGCTGTTCAACGCGCGCTCCTGCCAGCGTTGCCACCTGAAGGACGGCCGCGGCCATCCTCCGACCTCGGCCGACGACTCGGCGGTGTCCATGTTCCTGCGCCTCAGCATTCCGCCGCAGAGCGATGCCGAGCGCGCGTTGCTGGCGAGCGGACGGGCCAGCGTCATTCCCGAGCCGACCTACGGCGGACAGCTACAGGACCTCGCGGTGCCCGGCATGAAGGCCGAGGGGCGCATGACCATCCGCACCGAGGAGGTGCCGGTGACGCTGGCCGACGGCACTGTGGTGACCCTCAGCCGGCCGTACTATGGCATCGCCGATCTCGCCTATGGGTCGCTGCATCCGGACGTCATGCTGTCGCCGCGGGTGGCGCCACAGATGATCGGCCTCGGCCTGCTGGAAGCCGTCTACGACAGCGACATCGAGCGTCTTGCCGATCCCGAGGATGCCGACGGCGACGGCATCTCCGGACGCGTCAACCGGGTGTGGGACGACGCGCGCCAGGCTGTGGTGCCCGGCCGCTTCGGCTGGAAGGCCGGCCAGCCGAGCGTGCATCAGCAGAGCCTCCACGCGATCAACGGCGACATCGGCATCTCGACGCCGGGCATGCCATCGCCCGCAGGCGACTGCACCGAGCGGCAGCCGGAGTGCCTGGCGGCGCCCGACGGCAACAGCGAGCTGCACGACGGCCTCGAGGCCTCGGCCGAGATGTTGGACCTGATCACCTTCTACAGCCGCAACCTTGCAGTGCCGGCGCGCCGCAATCTCGACGATCCGCAGGTGCTGGCCGGCAAACGCGTTTTTTACGAGAGCGGCTGTGTCGGCTGTCACCGGCCGAAGTACGTGACTCGGCGCGATTCGATCGGCGCGGAGCAGTCGTTCCAGCTCATCTGGCCCTACACCGACATGCTGCTGCACGACATGGGCGAGGGGCTCGCCGACAATCGGCCCGAGGCGGGCGCGTCAGGAAGCGAGTGGCGCACGCCGCCGCTCTGGGGGATCGGCCTCACCGAGACGGTCAACGGCCACACCCGCTTTCTGCACGACGGGCGCGCGCGGGGTCTGCTCGAGGCGGTGCTCTGGCACGGCGGCGAGGCGGCGACGGCACGGCAGAAGGTGGTCGACTTGCCCACCGAGGAGCGCGAGGCCCTGCTGGCCTTCCTGCGCTCGCTCTAGGAATTCGAACGGCAGGCAGCCGGGGAGAAGGAGAGAAGCCATGGCAATTGGGCGCAAGCACAACCTCGCGGCGGCCTTGGTGCTGGGGCTGGCGGCCTCGCCCGCGTGGGCCGCGGCGCCGGACTACCAGGCCGTCAACACGGCGCTCGTCGAGGACTACGTGATTCCCCGCTATGCCGCCTTCGCGCAGGCGACGGCGGCGCTGGAAGGCGCGCTCGCGGCGGCCTGTGAAGACGGGCGGCCGACTCCGGAGGAGGCAGGGGCCGCGTATCACAACGCGATGGACGCGTGGACGGCTGTGCAGCACCTGCGCTTTGGCCCAAGCTTGCTGTTCCTGAGATACGACCGCATCGAGTTCTGGCCCGACAAGCGCGGCGTGGTCAGGCGCCACCTGTCGCAACTATTGTCGGAACAAGATGCCGAGGCGTTGCAGCCACGCACCTTCGCCAACGGCAGCGTGGCGGTGCAGGGCTTTCCGGCGCTGGAGCGCCTTCTGTTCGATAGCGACGATGATACCTGGGCGATGCCGTTCGGCTGCGACGTGGTGCGTGCCATCGGCACGAACCTGAAGAGCATCGCCGCGGGACTGCTGCATGACTGGCGCGACGGCGACAAGGCCTTCGCGACGGTGGTGCTGAGCGCTGGCGAGGGCAACACCCATTACTTCGATGCCAAGGAGGCTTCGCTCGACTTTGCCAAGGCACTGCGCGGCGCCCTGCTGCTGGTGCAGGATTACAAGCTGGGTCGCCCGCTCGGCGCCGCACCCGATGCGGAGCGCGCGACCCGCGCCGAGTCCTGGCGTTCCCAGCGCTCGCTGCGCAACGTCCTGATCAACCTGAAGGCCGCGCAGGCGCTCTACGAGGGCAGCGGGGAAGCCAGCTTCTCGGCTCTCACGCGCGCCCAGCCTCAAGGCCCCGATTTGGACACTGCCATCCGCGACAGCTTGGCGCGGCTCATCGCCGCTGTCGAAGCGCAGCCCGACTCGCTGGTCGCCGCCCTGGAGGCGCCCGAGGGCTGGCAAAAGCTCAACGCGATCCGCGTCGAGGCGCGTCAATTGCTGGAGCTGCTGCGCGGGCCGCTGTCGGAAGTGCTGGGCCTGCCCATGGGGTTCAACAGCTTTGACGGGGATTGAAGCGATGACGGCGATCGACCGGCGCGCCTTTCTCGGCGCATCCGCGGCGTTCTGTGCCGCCTGGGGGCTATCCTGGCCTGCCGCCCTTGCGGCCACGAAGCAACGCTACTTCGTCAGCGCCTGCGCCGACGAGGCGCACAGCATGCAGGTGCGCGTCATCGCCGAGGACGGCCGGGTCGTGGCCAGCCTGCCGCTGCCG
>DATCXZ010000330.1:0-4263 GCA_036570545.1 Kiloniellaceae bacterium | reverse complement strand
AGGACGGCGACCAGCACCAGCACCACGACGGCGCCACCGGCGGCAGCGGCGACGGGCAGCAGGCCGGCGGCCAGCAGCACTGCCAGCACCAGCAGCGTCGGCAGGCTCAGCACTGCCGTCGCCAGCGGCAGACGCCCCCAGCTCGTTCCTGCGCTGGCAGGCTCGGGGCCGGCGGGCTGGGCTGTTGCCCCGCCCCGATCCGCTGCTGCTCCGCTCATGCTGTCTTGCTCGCGCACCTGCTCCTCCCCGCCGAAATCGGCCGGATTCGGTACCCTAGCACGCTCCGCAGAGGCCGCGCGTGAAGCTTTTGCAAAGGCCGTTGGGGGCTTAGCCGCCGTGGGCGTCGTGGGCGGCCAGCGCTGCGGCGGTCACCAGGTCGTTCACCGTGGCGCCCAGCGGGACCACCTGCGCCGGCTTGTCGAGGCCGATGAGCAGCGGCCCGATGACGGTCCCGCCGGCCGCCTGTTGCATCAGCTTGGCGGTGATGTTGGCGCTGTGCAGGCCGGGCATGACCAGCACGTTGGCCGGTCCGGTCAGCCGCGACACCGGGTAGAGCTCGCGCATCAGGGCGTAGTCCAGCGCCACGTTGGCCTGCATCTCGCCGTCGTACTCGAAGTCCGGCTCGCGCTGGTCGAGCAGATGGACGGCGTCGCGGATACGCTGCGCGGCCGGGTGCCAGGGGTTGCCGAAGTTGGAGTAGGACAGCAGGGCAACGCGCGGCTCGTGGCCAAGGGCGCGGGCATGGGCGGCGGACTGCTGCGCGATGTCCGCCAGTTGCTCGGCGTTCGGCAGTTCGTGCACCGAAGTGTCGGCGATGAAGAGCGCACGACCGCGCACCACCATGATGGAAAGCCCGAACACGCGCTGCTTTGCCCGCGGGTCGATGGCGTGGCGGATATCCTCGTAGGCGACGCCGAAGCTGCGGGTGAGGCCCGTCACCATGGCGTCGGCCTCGCCGCAGGCCACCATGCAGGCCGCGAAGACATTGCGGTTCTGGTTCACCATGCGCTGGCAGTCGCGTTTCAGAAGGCCGCGGCGGCCGAGCCGCTGGTAGAGGAAATCGACAAAACGCGCATTGTTCTTCGAGAGCCGAGCGTTGTGGATCTCGAGCGTGCCGCGCTCGAGCCCCATCGACTTCATGGTTTCCAGCACCCGCTGCTCGCGGCCGACCAGCACCGGCGCGCCGTAGCCGGCCTGCTGGAAGGCGAGCGCGGCGCGGATGGTGCGCTCCTCCTCGCCCTCGGCGAAGACGACTCGCTTCGGCTGCTCGCGTACCTTGTCGAAGATGCGCTGCAGGCTGGAGGCGGTGGGATCGAGGCGGGCCGAAAGCTGCTGCTCGTAGGCCTTGAGGTCTGTGATCGGCTTGCGTGCCACGCCGCTTTCCATGGCCGCCTTGGCCACCGCTTTCGGCACCGCCACGATCAGGCGCGGGTCGAAGGGCGCGGGAATGATGTAGTCGCGCCCATAGCGCAGCGTGCTGCTCTCGTAGGCGCGGGCCACCTCGTCGGGCACGTCCTCGCGGGCGAGCGCCGCCAGCGCCTCGGCCGCGGCGATCTTCATCGCCATGTTGATGGTCGAGGCGCGCACGTCCAAGGCGCCGCGGAAGATGTAGGGAAAGCCCAGCACGTTGTTGATCTGGTTCGGATAGTCCGAGCGCCCGGTGGCGACAATGGCGTCGTCGCGGATCTCGGCGACCTCCTCGGGCGTGATCTCGGGATCGGGGTTTGCCATGGCGAAGATGATCGGATGGGGCGCCATAGCGCGAATCATGTCCCGCGTGAAAGCGCCCTTTGCCGATAGCCCCATGCAGACGTCGGCGCCAGCCATGGCGTCTTCCAGGGTGCGCAGCTCGGTGTCGACCGCATGAGCGGACTTCCACTGGTTCATGCCTTGCTGCCGGCCCTGGTAGATGACGCCGCGGGTATCGCAGAGCAGCACCTTGTCGTGCGGCACGCCCATTGCCTTGATCAGCTCGGCGCAGGCGATGCCGGCGGCGCCGGCGCCGTTGATCACGACCTTGACCTCGGCGAGGTCACGCCCGGTCAGCGCCAGGGCGTTGATGAAGCCGGCGGCGGTGATGATGGCGGTGCCGTGTTGGTCGTCGTGGAACACCGGAATGTCCATCAGCTCCTTCAGGCGCTCCTCGATGACGAAGCACTCCGGCGCCTTGATGTCTTCCAGGTTCACGCCGCCCCACGACTTGCCGAGGAAGCGCACGCAGTTCACGAACTCGTCGACGTCGCGGGTGTCGACCTCGAGGTCGATGCCGTCGATGTCGGCGAAACGCTTGAACAGCACCGCCTTGCCTTCCATCACCGGCTTCGCGGCTTGCGCACCGAGATCGCCGAGGCCGAGCACGGCGGTGCCGTTCGAGATGATGGCGACGATGCTGCCTTTGGCGGTGTAGTCGTAGGCCTTGGACTCATCGTCGCGGATGCGCAGGCAGGGCACGGCGACGCCGGGCGAGTAGGCCAGCGAGAGGTCGCGCTGGGTGGTTAGCGGCTTGGTCGCCTGGATCTCGAACTTGCCGGGCCGCCCGCCGGCGTGCAGTTCCAGGGCTTCCTGCTCTGTGATGCGATTCTTGTCCATGGCCTTTCCTCCCCGCGGGGCGGCCCGTCGCGTCCCGGCCCGCGGCCGGCGGTCTGTTTCCAGGGCCTTGTTTTCCGGGAAACTTTAGAGAGGCCTCGAATGCCGGGCAAGTCGCCTGCGTCTGCGGCGGGCGCTACCTGGCGTGGCGGTGCACGTCGCTGCCGCCGTGCCGGTTCAGGATCTCCTCGGCCGTCCTGGCCTCCGTCTCGTCCGCAACCCCGACCCAGAGCAGGATGGCGCCGGCCTCCAGGGCGCGGGCGAAGGCCTCGGTGTGCGGGGTCGCGCGCACCGAGGCTAAAAGGTCGACCAGCGCCGCGCCGGTCAGACCGGCCGCCAGCGCGCCGGAGACGGCGACGCCCACCGGGCCGGAAGCCAGGGCGACGAGGCCGGCTGCGGTCAGCGGGCCGACGTAATTGATCTCCCCAACCAGTCCGGCCAGGGATTCCTGCCAGGCTTCGCTCGGCTTGCCGGCGGCGCTCAAAGACTCGTGGGTATCGAGCACCGAGATGTCGTCGTGCTCGAAGCCGGCAGCGGCCAGCGCCTCCACGGCGGCAGTGAAGCTCTCCTGCGTCGAAAAAGTGCCCGCCACCTCGATCGTCGCGTTCCCATCGAAATCCTCAGGGCCGTCGAAATCCTCAGGCACGTCCCGCATCTCCTTCGCCGTGTTGGTCCACAACCGCCGCTCCGGCCCGCTCTCTTGCGCCGGGTGCGGGGGCCTGTGATACCTTCGGGGAAAGTAAAGCTTATGGATCGATGACCGCACAAGCAGCGACTTCCCAGCCGGCAGCTTTCCGCCAGAACGAGTCCGCACCCGGCCTGCCGGCAGCGGCGGCGGTGACGCCCATGATGGCCCAGTACCTGGAGATCAAGCAGGCGCATCAGGACGGCCTGCTGTTCTATCGCATGGGCGACTTCTACGAGATGTTCTTCCAGGATGCCGAGCAGGCGTCCGCGGCGCTCGATATCGCGCTTACCAAGCGTGGCCAGCACCTGGGTGAGGACATTCCCATGTGCGGCGTGCCGGTGCACTCGGCAGACGGCTACCTCGCCCGCCTCATCCGCAAGGGCTTCAAGGTCGCAATCTGCGAGCAGATGGAGGATCCCGCCGAGGCAAAGAAGCGTGGCGGCAAATCGGTCGTGAAGCGCGGTGTGGTGCGCGTGGTGGCGCCCGGCACCATCACCGAAGATGCGCTGCTCGATGCCCGCGCGCACAACTATCTGGCGGCCCTGGCGGAGGCCGGCGGCGCGCTCGGCCTCGCCTGGCTCGACATCTCGACCGGGGCCTTTCTGGCGCAGCCGGTGACCGCGGCCGGCCTCGCCGCGACCCTTGCCCGCCTTGCGCCCGGCGAGCTGGTGCTGGCCGACCGGCTCCTCGAGCGTCCGGAGATCGCCGAAGCCTTTGCCGGCCTGAAGGATCGCCTGACCCCGCTGCCGGCGGCGCGCTTCGACAGCGCCAACGGGGTGCGTCGCCTGGAGGAGCTTTTTGAAGTAAAGGCGCTGGACGCCTTCGGCGCCTTCGGTCGCGCCGAGCTGGCTGCCGCCGGCGCGCTGGTGGACTACGTGGCGTTGACCCAGAAGGGCCGCATGCCGCGCCTCCTGCCGCCGCGGCGCCTCGCCGCCGGCGCGGTCATGGAGATCGACGCGGCAACGCGGCGCAACCTGGAGCTTGCCGAG
>DATCXZ010000329.1:0-9518 GCA_036570545.1 Kiloniellaceae bacterium | reverse complement strand
ACCTGCGCAAGGCGGCCAAGCAGGCCGAGGCCCAGGTCGAGCGGCTGAACCGGCAGAAGGCCGCCCTCGAGGCGCGGCTCGCCGACCCCGCGGTCTACAACGGCCCGACCGCCAAGCTGCAGGAGCTTCAGATCAAATTCGGCCAGGCGAAGCAGGCCATCGCCGCGGCCGAGGACCACTGGCTGGAGCTGCAGACGGCGCTGGAAGAAGCTTAGCCACGTCCGGGGCGCGGTTTTCGCGTCGCAGCTCTGCAAAGACCGCGTATCTTGGCGCCGCGAATCCGGCCTAGGGTGCCAGCCTTTGTTAGAAGTCTTCCCGGAACCACCCCATGGCGATGGCCGAGCCGCCGCTGCCGCCCAGCCCGGCCCCTGCCCCGATGTCTGCCGCCTCGTCGGCGCGGCCCATCCTGCTGATGGTGGGCAGCGTGCTGGCCTTCGCCATCATGGATGCCCTGGTGAAGGACCTCGGCACCCGCTATCCGACGATGCAGGTGATGTTCTTCCGCAGCATCTTTGCCTTCGTGCCGATCCTGCTGGTGGTTCTGCACAGCCGCTCCCTGCAGGCCCTGCGCATGCACAGCCCGATCGGCCACCTGCTGCGCAGCCTGGTCGGCGTCGTCGCCATGTTCTGCTTCTTCTATGCCTATTCGCGCATGCCCCTGGCCGAGGCGGTGGCGATCGGCTTCGCCGCGCCGGTCTTCGTCGTGGCGCTGTCGGTGCCGCTGCTCGGCGAGCGGGTCGGCCCGCGCCGCTGGACGGCGGTGCTGGTCGGCTTTGCCGGCGTGATGATCATGCTGCAGCCGGGGCCGGATCTGTTCCGGAGCATTGCCCTGGTTCCGCTGCTCGGCACCGTGTTCTTCGCCGTCACCATGATCGTGCTGCGCAAGCTCGGCCGCACCGAGACCAGCGCCTCGGTGGCCTTCACCTTCACCCTCTCCTGCACGCTGATCTCGGGCTTCGCGCTCCCCTTCGTATGGATCTCGCCCGACATCCTCGACCTCGCGGGCCTCATCGCCGTCGGCCTGCTCGGCGGCGTCGGGCAGATCCTCATGACCACCGCCTTCAAGCACGGCGACGTCGCGGTGGTGGCACCCCTCGAGTATACCGCGATGATCTGGGCGACGCTGTTCGGCTATGTCTTCTGGAGCGAGGTTCCCGGCCTCAACACCTGGCTCGGCGTCGCCATCGTGATGGCGTCGGGGCTGTTCATCCTGTTCCGCGAGGCCAATCTGCAGCTCCCGCGCGGCCGCGCCCGTCGCCTACAGGCGAAGCGCTGACGCAGCCGGGCGTTCACGCCTTCTGAGCCCAGCGCCCGCTGTCGTCCTGTTGCCAGTAGGTCACGTCGTGGCCGGCTGCCTTCAGCGCCTTCCACTGGTCGCGTGCCTGCGCCACCGCCGCCTCGTCGCCGCCGTCGAACAGCACCGCGCAGAGCTTGAAGTCTGCGATCCGCTCGGCGCCGGCGCCGTCGGTGAGGAACAGCACCTCGGCATCGTTGGGGGCATCGTTGGGGGCATCGTTGGGGGCCTCATCGTCGGCGACCGTCAGCCACACCGGCTGGCGCTCGGCGCGCCCGTCCTTGACGGTACCGTGCGGCAGGAAGGAGCGGTCGTGGTAGGTCCACAGGCGGGCCGACAGCGCCTCGACGCGCGCCTCGGATCCGGCGCGCACCACTGCCCGCTGGCCGCGCTCCAGCGTCCGCTCGAGCATCTTCGGCAAGGCCTGGTCGAGCGGCGTGCGGGTCATATGGTAGAAGCGCACCTCAGTCATCGGGCGCGCAGGAGAGGCTTACTCTGGCCATTCCAAGACTGTCGTCCCGGCACTCGTTGCCGGGACCCAATACCTCCGCCCCGCACGGGCTGGCCGACAAGACACTCGCACTCGCGGCCGGCGGGGATCCAAAGGCAAAACAGCATCGCCACGGGGTCACGCCCATGGGCCCCGGGGACAAGCCCCGGGGCGACAGCGGTGTTTGTGGAGACAGCCGGGCGAGATGTTTGAATCCAGCAGGGCGTGGGCATGAGTCGGAATTACGCTAGCTTACTTCTCGAAGTTCTCCGCCACGAAGGCGTCGAGCAGGCGCACGCCGAAGCCGGTGCCCCCCTTCGGGACGGTCGGCTTGTCCTTGGTGGCCCAGGCCACCCCGGCGATGTCGAGGTGAGCCCACGGCGTGCCGTCCTGGATGAAGCGCTGCAGGAACTGCGCGGCGGTGATCGAGCCGCCGGCCCGCCCGCCACCGATGTTCTTCATGTCGGCGACGTCGCAGTCGATCTGCTTGTCGTACTCGCGGCCGAGCGGCAGGCGCCACAGCGCCTCGCCAACCGTCTTGCCGGCGGCAGTGAGCTGCGTCGACAGCTTGTCGTCGTTGCTGAACAGGCCGGCGTGCTCGTGACCGAGCGAGATGATGATGGCGCCGGTCAGCGTTGCCAGATCGACGATCAGGCGCGGCTTGAAGTTCTCCTGCGTGTACCACAGCGCATCGCTCAGCACGAGGCGGCCTTCCGCATCGGTGTTCAGCACTTCGATGGTCTGGCCCGACATCGAGGTCACCACGTCGCCCGGGCGCTGCGCGGTGCCGGAAGGCATGTTCTCCACCAGGCCGCAGACGCCGACGGCGTTGACCTTGGCCTTGCGGGCTGCCAGCGCGTGCATCAGGCCGGTCACCGCGCCGGCGCCGCCCATGTCCCACTTCATGTCCTCCATGCCGGCGGCCGGCTTCAGCGAGATACCGCCGGTGTCGAAGGTGACGCCCTTGCCGACGAAGGCCAGCGGCGCGCCACCCTTGGCGCCGGCGCCGTCCCACCGCATCACCAAGAGCTGCGGCTCGGTCGCGGAGCCCTGGGCGACGCCGAGCAGCGCGCCCATGCCGAGCTTCTTCATCTCCTTCTCGCCCAGCACCGTCACCTTCACGCCGAGCTTTTCCAGCTTCCTGGCTTCGGCAGCGAACGACTTGGGAAACAGCACGTTGGCCGGCTCGCTGACCAGGTTGCGCGTGAGGAAGACACCTTCGGCGATCTTCTCGAGCTTCTGGAAGAGGCGCCTGGCAGCCGCCGCGTCCTCCACCATCACCTTGATTTCCTTCAGCTTCTGCTTCTTTTCCGGCTTTTCCTTGGTCTTGTACTTGTCGAACCGGTAGCTGCGCAGCAGCGCGCCGTAGGCGTAATGCGCGGCCTGCTCGGGCGCCGATTTGCGGCCGCGCAGCTTGTCGATCATGAAGGCCGCGTTGTCGTCGCCACTGGCCAGCAGCCGCGCCGCCACAGCACCGCCGAGATCCTGCAGGTCCTTCTCGGCCAGCTTGTTCGGCTCGCCGAGGCCGACCAGCAGGATGCGGCTGTTCGCCAGCTTGGCCGGCGCCACGATTTCCAGCAGCTCGCCCTTCTTGCCGGAGAAGCTGCCGACCGACAGCGCCCGCTCGATCGCGCCGTCGGACTGCTTGTTCAGGCTCGCGGCGGTCGGTGTGAGTTTCTTGCCTTCCAACACGCCTACCACCAGGGCGCCGGACGACGGAACGCTCGGCGCAGCAAAGGAAATATTCATCAATCCCCTCACGGAATGAAAACGGCCGGCGCAGCCTTGCGGCCGGCGGGCCAGCCAGGAAATACCCCCAGCCAGGAAATACCCAGCGGGCGACCAGGATTAGGTCCAACAGACTGTCAGCGCCGGCGGCCAAGTTCAAGGCCCCAGACACCCCTCCTGCGTCCTCTTTAGGGCCGGAAAAACCAGGGATTTTAGCTGGACTGTGGTCGGGACGCCGCGTTATCAGTCATGTTGACCTCCCGCAGCGATTGGCCCCATGCCCTGGATATCACGCTACATCTTGGGACAGCTGGCGATGGCGACCGTCTTCGTCACCGTGGCCCTCACCTTCGCCATCTGGCTGACGCAGTCGCTGCGCCTGATCGACTACATCGTGAACCGCGGCTTGCCCGCTTCCACCTTCCTGACCTTCGTGGGCCTGCTGCTGCCATCCTTTCTGGGGGTGGTGTTGCCGGTTGCCACTTTCGTTGCCATCCTCTTCGTCTACCACAAGCTGGCCATGGACAGCGAGATGGTGGTCATGCGGGCAGCGGGGCTGTCGCAGCTTCAGCTAGCCCGGCCGGCGATCATCCTGGCGGTCGCGGTAACCGTCGGCGTCTACGCCATCTCGCTCTATTTCCTGCCGCTTTCGTTTCGCAATTTCAAAGATCTGCAGAACGAGTTCCGCAACGACTTCTCGGCCGTCCTGCTACAGGAGGGCGTGTTCACCGCGCTCAACGAGAACATCACGGTCTATGTGCGGCAGCGCTCCAGCGACGGCGAGCTGCGCGGCATCCTGGTTCACGACACCCGCGACCCTGCGAACCCGGTGACCATGATGGCCGAGCGCGGCGTCGTGGTGCCCAGCGAGACCGGGCCGCGCGTGGTCATGGAAAACGGCAACCGCCAAGAGGTCGAGCGCGGCACCGGGCGCTTCTCGCTGCTCTATTTCGACCGCTACACCATCGAGCTCAACGAATTCGGCGAGATGACGCAGTCGCGATGGCGCGAGCCGAAGGAGCGCTTCCTGTCGGAGCTGCTGTGGCCCGCCGACGACGAGCGCGACCGGCGCTATCGCCAGGAGCTGATCGCCGAGGGCCATCAGCGGCTGGTCGCGCCACTGTACACGGTGGTGTTCGCCCTGATCGGCGTAGCTGCCCTGCTCGCCGGCGAGTTCAACCGCCGCGGCCAGGCCAAGAGGGTGCTGGTCGCAGTCCTCTGCGTGGCCGCGCTGGAGGGCGTGTCGCTGGCGCTCAGCGACATCGCCACCCGCAGCGCGGCGGCTGTTCCGGTCATGTACCTCGCCGTCCTGCTCGGCGGCGGCCTCGGGCTCTACGCGCTGCTGCGACGGCCGCCGCGCCGCAGCGTGCCCGCCAAACTCAGCGGAGCCTCGGCATGACCGGCGCCCCTGCGGCCGGCGAGGCCGCTCTCCGTCCGGCGATGCGCCGGCTGCGCCTCTCGCCCACCCTCACCGGCTACATCGCCCGGCAGTATCTCTTCTGGTTCGGCACCCTCTATTGCGCGATCGTCGCGATCATCTTCCTGGCGACGATCGTCGACCTGCTCGACCGCCTGGCGACCAAGGACGTGTCGCTGACGATCACCCTGAAGATGGCGCTGATGAAGCTGCCTTATCTCAGCCAGGAGGTGATGCCCTTCACCATCCTGTTCGCGGCCATGGCGACCTTCTGGCGCCTCACCCGCTCGCACGAGCTGGTGGTGACGCGAGCCGCGGGGGTCTCGGTCTGGCAGTTCCTGCTGCCGGTGCTCGGCAGCTCCGTGGTGATCGGCATGCTGGCCGTCAGCGCGCTCAATCCCTTGGCCTCCGCCCTGCTCAGCCGCTACGAAAGCCTGGAGGCAAGCTACATGCGCAACCAGGAGAGCAAGCTGGCAGTGTCCGAGAGTGGCCTGTGGCTGCGCCAGGCCGACGACGGCGGCCAATCGGTGATCCACGCCGAGCGGGTGAGACCCGGCTCGATCGCGCTCCAGCAGGTGATCGTGTTCCGCTATGCCGAGGGCGACCGCTTCCGCGATCGCATCGACGCCCGCGAAGCTCAGTTGGAGCCAGGGCGCTGGGTGCTGTTCGATGCCTGGCTGTCGCATCCCGGCGAGAGCCCTCTCTTCCATGACCGCTTCGAGCTGCCGACCGATCTGACGGTGGACAAGATTCAGGAGAGCTTCGCGCCGCCCGAGACCATCGCCTTCTGGAGCCTGCCGCGCTTCATCGAGCTGATGCAGGCGGCCGGCTTCTCGGCCACGCCGCACCGCCTCCAGTTCAATCGCCTGCTGGCTGTGCCGATGCTGTTCGCCGCCATGGTTCTGCTGGCGGCGACCTTCTCCCTGCGCCCGCAACGGCGCGGCCGAGTCGGAGCGATGATCCTGACAGGCATGCTGACCGGCTTTCTTTTGTATTTTCTCTCCAACTTCGTGTTTGCGATCGGTCTTTCAGGTACCATTCCGGTCGTGCTGGCCGCCTGGACTCCAGCGGGGGTGTCGCTGATGCTGGGCGTTGCGATGTTGCTTCACTTGGAGGACGGATAGTCAACGAATGAAAAGGGGGGGATTGGGGCGAGCGGCAGCTCTGGCTGCTGCAATCTTCGGGTCCATTGCCGTCGCAGGGGGAACGGTTGCGGCACAGGACGTCGATCTTGAGGCGCTGGAGAATGTTCCGGCGCTGATCACTGCCGATGAGCTGACCTACGACGAGACCAACGGGCTGGTGGTGGCCGCCGGCAACGTCGAGATCTCGCAGTCGGACCGGGTGCTGCTGGCCGACAAGGTCACCTATGACATCAACGCCGATGTCGTCACCGCGGAGGGCAACGTCACCCTGATCCAGCCCGGCGGCGACACGGTGTCGGCCGAGTTCGTGGAGCTGACCGGCGATCTCAAGGAAGGCTTCATCCGCGACATCCGCGTCCTGCTGGCCGACAACACGCGCATCGCCGCGGCCAGCGGCACGCGCACCGGCGGCAACCGCACGGAGTTCAGCAAGGGTGTGTTCAGCCCCTGCGAGCTGTGTCGCGACGATCCGACCCGCCCGCCGCTATGGCAGCTCAAGGCCAACGAGGTGGTTCACGACCAGGTGGCGCACGACATCATCTATTACGACGCCTGGCTCGAGTTCTTCGGCATTCCCGTCCTCTACACCCCTTACCTGCGGCACCCCGACCCGACGGTCGACCGCCGCAGCGGCTTTCTCGCGCCTACCTTCGGGACGGGCGACTTCCTCGGCTACGCCTACGGGCAACCGTATTTCTGGGCGATCGACGATACCAAGGATCTGACCGTCGCGCCGCTGGTGTCCAGCGAGCAGGGCATCAACCTGACTGGCGAATACCGCCAGCTCTTTACCAATGGCGAGTTGCGCATCGCGGGCAGCGGCACCATCGCCGATCGTGAGGATCGCGGCGGTCAGATCGCCGAGGACCGCTTCCGCGGCCACATCGACGCCGAGGGCAAGTTCGAGATCGACGAGACCTGGCGCTGGGGCTTCGAGGCCAACCGGGCATCCGACGATACCTATCTGCGCGCCTACAATTTCGACTCGTCGCGCACGCTGGAGAGCGAGGCCTACCTCGAGGGACTGAAGGGGCGCAACCACGCGGCAGTGCGCGGCCTCGCCTACCAAGGCATGCGCGAGAACGACAGCAACGACGAGTTCCCCATCGTCGCGCCGCTCGCCGACTACAACTTCATCAGCGAGCCCGGAACGATGCTGCCCGGCGATCAGTACCGCTTCGATGCCAACCTCATGGCGCTGAGCCGCATCGAAGGGCGCGACAGCCGGCGCATTTCCGTCATCAGCGGCTACCAGCTTCCCTTCTTCGGTGCTATCGGCGACGTCTATGAGCTCACCGCCCAGGTCCAGACCGATGGCTACTGGACGCACGGCGTGGTGCCGGGCTCGGAGGACGTCAATCCGGAGAACGCGCCGGGCAGCGAGACCACCGGCCGCTTCTTTCCGCAGTTCGCCGCCAAGTGGCGCTATCCCTGGATGAGCCAGCAGGGGTGGCTGCAGCAGGTGATCGAGCCGACAGTGCAGGCGGTGGTCGCGCCCAACGGTTCCAACCCCGGCGAGATACCCAACGAGGACAGCCTCGATTTCGAGTTCGACGATACCAACCTGTTCAAGCTGAACCGTTTTGCCGGGCGTGACCGCGTCGATTCGGGCACGCGCATCGATTACGGCCTGGAATGGACCGGCGTGCTGGAGAGCGGCGGGTCCGCCGGCGCCTTCATCGGCCAGAGCTACCGCTTCACCGAGAACCACGACGTCTTCGCGGAGGGCTCGGGTCTGGAGGACAAGCTGTCCGACCTCGTCGGCCGGGTCCAGGTGCGCCCCATCGAGGACCTCGACCTGCTGTACCGCTTCCGCCTCGACAAGGACGACCTCAACGCCCGCCGCAGCGAGCTGCTCCTCGACGTCGGCCCGCCGGCGCTCAACCTCAACCTTTCGTATTTCTTCATCAAGGACGACACCATCGGCGACGAGTTCGGCGACCGTGAGGAGGCATCGTTCGGAATCCGTTCCCGCCTTAACGAGAACTGGTCGATCCGCTTCCAGCACCGCCGCGATCTGATCGAGGACCGCGCCCTGAGAACGGCCATCAGCCTCGGCTACCAGGACGAATGCTTCCTCATCGAGGCCGTCGCGCAGCGCACCAACTACCGAGACCGCGAGCTGGAGGAAGACGACAGCATCTTCGTGCGGGTGGTGTTCAAGTACCTCGGCGGAGTGTCGGGCGGCTGAGCCGGTGCCGCTGGCGTAACTCACAGGCACCGGCCAGCTTCCGTTTGAACGCGCCCGGCCGGCCGCGATATACTGCCGCGCCGACTGTGGAGATCCTAGGAATTTCAATGACTTTGTTGCTAAAGTTCCAGCGTGCCGAACGGTGCGCCTTATTCCTGGGGCTCGCTGCCTTGGTGCTCCTCGCCGGGGGCTGGCCGGGTAAGGCGGCGGCACAGCAGGATCTCTTCCGCCCGGCCGCGGTCGTGAACGACGACATTATCTCCGTGCTCGACGTCGCCATGCGGCTGCAACTCGCCATCGTCGCGGCCGGCGTGGAAGACTCGCCGGACGTTCGCCGCCGGCTGACGCCGCAGATCCTGAACAGCCTGATCGACGAGCGCCTCCAGATGCAGGAGGCCGAGCGTCTCGATATCGAGGTCACCGACGTCCAGGTCGCCGGCGCGCTGGAGCAGATCGCGCAGCAGAACAGCATGACTGAGGGCCAGTTCCTCACCATGCTGCGCAATCGCGGTGTGATCCCGACGACGCTGATCGAACAGATCCGTGCGCAGATCGCCTGGCAAGGCGTTATCCAGCGCCGGGTACGGCCCAATGTCGAGATAGCCCCCGAGGAGGTCGAAGAGGTGGTGGCCCGCCTGGCCGCCCGTCGCGGCACCGTCGAGCGACGGGTCGCCGAGATCTTCGTTCCGATCGAGTCGGCCGCGCAGGAGGACGAGGCCATGGCCAACGCGAGGCGGCTCTTCGACGAGCTACGGCGGGGCGCCAACTTCGCCGGCCTCGCACGCCAGTTCTCGCAGTCCGGCACCGCCATCCTGGGCGGCGACCTCGGCTGGGTCCAGGACGGCGAGCTGGAGGACCAGCTCAACGACGTCCTCGCGCAGATGGGGCCAGGCGAGATGTCGGTGCCAATTCGCACGCTGTCGGGCTTCCACATCCTCCTGCTGCGCGAGCTGCGCAAGAACGAGGGACAGGAGGTCGACCGCGCGCGGATCCAGGAATCGCTGACCAATCAGCGGGTGGACCAGCTCGCCCAGCGCTCGCTCCAGGAGCTGCGGCGCGCCGCCAACGTCGATGTGCGGATCTGAGCGCCTGCCATTGCGGCGCCGCCGGCTGCCTTGACCCGGCGAGACTTCCCCGTGCGCGACGTGAGCCGGGCGGAAAAGCCGCTGGCGCTCACCATGGGCGAGCCCGCCGGCATCGGCGGCGAGATCACGCTGCAGGCCTGGCTGCGGCGCGGCACCGCCGGCCTCGCC
>DATCXZ010000328.1:0-3192 GCA_036570545.1 Kiloniellaceae bacterium | reverse complement strand
CCCGCCGTGGACCAGATGATGAAACATCACGAGGAGGCCGGCGTGCAGCAGCAACGCCGTGGCGAGCGCCAGCGTCCACTGCCGCAGCCCTGCAGGGACAGGAAGCGCCGTCATGGCTCGGCGGTTCCCGGCGCCGACGGGCTCGCCTGCGCAAAGAGCTGCAGGTGGCGCACCCCGGCGTCGCGCAGGGTTTCCATCACCGCAACCACCTCGGTCGCCTCGGCGGCCCCATCGGCCCGGAGGGTGACCGGCAGATCGGGCTGAGCGGCGAGTTGCGCGGCGAGTTCCGTCTTGAGGGCCAACGGCTCCAGCAGCCGGCCGTTGAGCGCCAGGCGGCCGTCGGCAGCAATCAGGATCGCCGCCTCGCGCGGCGCCTCCGCGGCTGGCGGCTCGGCCGCCTCGGCCTGCTGCGAGACCGGAGGCGTCACCGTGAAGGGAGCGGCCTGGGTCAGGCGCCCGACCAGCATGAAGAAGATAAGCAGCAGGAAGACGACGTTGATGAGGGGCAGGATGCTCCCTTCCCCGTCGAACTTGCTCGTGCGGCGCCTGAACTGCATGGCTGGCGTCCCTCAGCGTGCCGGATCGGGCGCAAAGGAGACGTCGGTCAGGCCGCTGGCAGCGATGCGGTCGAGCAGAGTCACGGCATCCTGCAGCGCGACGCCGGGGGACGGCTTCACGATCACCCGCTGCCGGGGATTGCGCGCCGCATGCTCGGAAAGGCGCGCCAGCAGTTGCGGGGTAGTGAGGCGCTCGCCGGCGAGCCGCAGGCCGTCACCGCGCAGCTCGACAAACAGTGCCCCTTCCAGCGAGGTGCCGCCGAGGGCGGCCGCCGGCGAGTCGATCTCGATCGCCCGCTCGTCGAGGAAGGAAGATGCCAGCATGAAGAAGATCAGTAGGATGAAGACGACGTCGATCAGCGGGGTCAGGCTGATGCTTGCGCGCCGCCGCCCCCTGGTGAAGGACCTAGTCGGCAGCGGCGAGTCGGAGGCTGGCGCTGTCATGGCTGTCCTGCGTGCCCCTCGTAAGGTCCCAGGTCGTAACCTCGGGGGTCGTTAAGTCCGGGGTGAACACCTGGGTCACCAGGTTCTCCATGTCATGGGCGACACGTTCGACGCGACGTTCGAACCAGTTGCAAAGCACCACCACTGGGATGGCGACCGCGAGGCCGACGGCGGTCGTCAGCAGCGCCTCCCAGATGCCGGCCGAGAGGATGGCGGGGCTGACCTGGCTGCCGGCCTCGGCGAGCTGGCGGAAGGCCTCGATCATGCCGAGCACGGTGCCGAACAGGCCGAGCAGCGGCGAGACGCTGCCGATCACCTCGAGGGCGCCGAGCTGTCCGCGCAGTCCCTCGAGCGCCTCGTTGCCGCAGCGCATCACTTCCTCGCGCACCACCGCCTCCGGCAGATCCCGGCGCTGACGGCCCCGAATTGCGCGCGCCACCACCTGGGCTACCGGATTGCGTGAATCGGCGAGCAGAGCGAGCGCCTCGTCGGCGCGGCCGCGCCGCAGCAGCGCAATCGCCTGGGGCGCACGCCGGCGGTCGCCGAGGCGCGCAGCATAGAACTGCCAGAACTTCATCAGGATGATGGCAAGCGCCACCACCGAGCAACCCAGCAGGATCACCACCACCGGCCCGCCGGCGTCGACGAAGGCAAGGAATTGCTCGGCCATGCCGCCGCCGTCCAGCGACGGCACGCTGCCGGCCGCGTCGAGGGGAGGCGCGGCGGGAAGCGTGGCGTTGTCTACGGTCTCATCCATAACGTCAATGCATCTCCAACAGCAATGCGCAGCCCCACGCTGCGCCGGCACTGGCTTCTGCGATCACTTCAGGAAGGACAGCTCCCCGCGTGCCGAGACGGCGATGCGGGCGAGGCAACCGCCCGGCGCCTCCGGCGCCGGCGTGCATTCCAGCACGTCGTTCAGCAGGATCGAGCCGATGTCCGGGCAGGCATTGCCCTCGACATCGAACACCTTCAGGCTGGTCTTGCCGACCGGCAGCGGCCCGGCCTGCACCGCCAGCCGCTTGGCGACGACCCCGCCCCTGTCGAACATCACGAGGTCGAGCTTCAGGGAGTCGAAAGCCTGCTCGCCGGTGTTTTTCACCACCAGGTAGGCCCGGCAGGCGCTCTCCTGCGGCTCGAGCTTGTTCAGCTCGATGCTGACGGTCTCGCCGCCGGCCGCCTGCGCCAAGGCAGGCCCAGCGGTCAAGCCGGCGAAGAGGCCGAGCAGGACAAGGCCAAGGAGGGCGTTAAAGTTATCCAACATGCGATTGCGAGTCATTTTCATGGCGTTTCCTATCACGCTTTGAACAGGGGCTCCAGAGTCGATTTGGCCCTCTGCCGGTTGGTCCGCGCGCCCCTCGGCAGGCCCCGCCGATGCGCCCCCAAACGTCTGCGGGTGGCGGCCGCCCGGCCCGCCTCCCGGCCGCGCCGGGCCGCTACCATAGCCCGGCAGGCCATCGCTGGCTCCGATGGTAGCGGTATCAGGCTCGTGCTGATGCTAGTGCTGTCGTTCCCGGGAGTGTTCGCTGAGCAGGCGGCTAGCCTGCGGATTGACGGGCCTGTCCCAGCTTCGCGCGAGCCTGGCCGGCAAGGCGCACCAGCAGGGGGCGCAGATCCTCCGCAGTTCCCAGCGGTGTCTCGAACCACAGCCGCTGCATCTGGTCGCCCCGCACGAGGTCGAGGCCTTCGGGGTCCAGGCCGGCGAGCTGCCACGGCCCGGCAGCGGCGGCGCAAAACGCGCGCGCGTAGAGCTCGACCGCGTCGGCATGGTCAGCGTTCATGTGCGCGACGGCGCCGGCCTCGGCCTCCAGAAGGTCCTCGCGACCGCTCAGATCCGTGAGCACATCGGCCGGCGTCATCGCATAGGCGCGCCCGAAGCCGCCGTTGAGACTGGCGCGGGCGATCTCGAGGCGCCAGAAGCTGAAGTCCGGAAAGTCCACATAGAGCGCCGCCTTGGGATGGCGGGCGAGGTAGCGGCGCTTCAGGCGCTCGCGCAGGTCGCCCGTGCCGATGCGTTCGGCGCTGCCGGTCATCGTAAGTCGCGGATGGGCGAGCGGATCGCCCTTGCCCGGCTCGCCCACCAGCAGGGAACAGCGCGGATCGGCGAGCAGGGCCTGGGTGTGCGTCGAAAGAGTCGAAGCGAGAAAGTAAAGCGAGCCGTCCATATCGCTGGCCAGGCCGCAGCGCGTCG
>DATCXZ010000327.1:0-6258 GCA_036570545.1 Kiloniellaceae bacterium | reverse complement strand
CCGTCACCTGCCAGGCCTCGGCCACCGTCAGCAAGGCGCCGGCGAGGCCGGCGCCGGGGCACTCCTCGAGAGCATCGAGCACAGCCGGCTGCAGCACATAGCGCCCCGCCGGCGCAGCGGCGATGGCGGCAAAGCTGCCTTCACGCTGCAACACCGCATCGTCGCCGACCGCCACGAGATTGCCGCCGTGATCGTAGTACGACGCCAGGAGCCGGGCGGTGACGTCCTCTTCGAGCCCGCTGCCGGTGTCCCCCGGCACGAACAGCGCAAAAGGCTCCTCGTCCAGCAGATGACGGATGCCGCAGAGCGCCTCGCCAAGATTGCCGGCGGCGAACTGCCGGGCGACGACGACGCGCTCGGCCTTGCCGTTGCCGACGTCGCCGAACTGCGTCTCGACCGGCGTCAGGCTGTCGGGTGTGACAAAAATGAGCTCCTTCAATCCCGCCGCGAGAGCTTCCTTCACCGCCCGCCGCACGGCTGCGCTATCATCGGCACCTGCCACAGGGCCGCCGCCGGGACGATCGGCAGAAGCGAATCCGAGCACAAACACGGCCTTGTGAAGCGGCTTTATCATCTCGTGTTCACCTCATTCAGTTGGGCATGCAATCAGAGCGACCTTGGAGCCTCGCAAGTAACGCCACAAAGTGGAAAAGGTTGCAGGCCCCCTTGCATCAATAAGCTTCCCGATCGCCCAGCACGACGAAGGCCGTGCGGAGCAGTATTTTGAGATCGAGAGCGAGAGACCAGTGCTCGATGTAGAAGAGGTCGCACTCGACGCGGCGCTCGATCTTCTCCAGGGTATCGGTCTCGCCACGCCAGCCGTTCACCTGCGCCCAGCCCGTGATGCCGGGCTTCACCCGGTGGCGGGCGGCATAGGCGTCGACGGCCTCTTCGTACAGCCGCCCGGCGGCCTTGGCCGAGGTAGCGTGCGGACGCGGGCCGACCAGCGACATGTCGCCCTTGAGAACGTTGATGAGCTGCGGCAACTCGTCGAGGCTCGTCCTGCGCAGGAAGCGCCCCACCCGCGTCACCCGGCCGTCGTCGCGCCGGGTCAGCACCTCGGCATTGGCGTCGGTCAGGTGGTGATGCATGGTCCGGAACTTCCAGCAATCGAACAGATTGTGGTTGAAGCCGTAGCGCTTCTGCCGGAAAAACACCGGCCCGCGGGAATCCAGCTTGATGGCCAGGGCAGCCACCAGCAGCAGCGGCGAGAGCAGCAGCAGGAGCGAGCCCGCCAGCACGCGGTCCTCCAGCGTCTTCACCACGAAGGACCAGCCGGAGATCGGCCGCTCGAAGAGCTGCATCATCGGCAGCCGGCCGACCGTCACGAACCGCCGGTCGGGAAAGCTGAAGACGGCGACATCGGGTGCCAGGCGCACCGGTACTGGAGTCTTCTGCAACCGGCCCACAATGTCGCGCAGGCGCGCGTCGGCAGTCCACGGCAGGGCGACGATGACCTGGTCCACCTGGTCGCGGCGGATGAGGCCGATCAGGTCGCTGACCGTGCCCAGCAGCGGCAGGCCCTCGTTGGTCTGTGCCACGCGCGTTGCCCGGTCGTCGACGAAGCCGACCAGCCGGATATTGGCATCGCCATGACGCTGCAGGTAGCCGGCCAGGCGCCGGCCCTGATCGCCGGCCCCGACGATGACCGTGCGGTTGGCGAAGCGTCCGGCCAGCGACAGCTCCTGCACCCAGTGGCGCAGGACCATCCGGCCCGCAGCGAGGCCGACGCCGCCGCCGACGAACCAGCTCAGCGCCCAGGCGCGCGAGTAGCTCTCCGACATCTTCATCAGGAAAGCCGCCGCCAGCAGAATGCAGAAGGTCACCGTCCAGGCGGCAAAGAGGCTGCCGTAGGGGATGCGCTTGGAATAGAGGAAGTCTTCGCGGTAGACATCGAAGCGATGCAGCATCGCCGTCGCGACGACAGTCGCCAGCAGGATCGCACCGAGATAGAGCGGAAAGTGCAGCTCGCTGTCATCGACCTGCCGCATGAAAAATGCGGCCCAGCCAACGAGCCCCAGCGCCACCAGATCGCAGATGCGGAACGCCAGCTCGATTCCCACCCTCGAAATCGGCTTCAGGTCTTCCCTGCTTCTGCCGAATCCGAGCGCAGCGAGCGCAGCTTCCATCGCGAGATCCCTCTGTCCAGCCCGAATGATTTCCCGGGCCCGTCTTCCAGGTCAGTGGCACTGCGATCCATAGGTGATTTTCGTGCAATGCGTGATCGTCTATCGCGACCATTCACATCGACGAAGCCTCTACCCGGGCAGTGGTAGAGACGTCCCCTCAGCGACTGCACTGCAAAGTTCTACTCATCGCATGCTGCGTCGGCTTGTGTTTTCCCATGGGTTTAGTTGTGGCTTTTTCCGGCCCCTCGAGTCAGCCGCAGGCAGGCCTCTGGAAATTCCCGTCGACACCTTCTACCTTCGCCCGACAGCAGCGCCTCGACGCGCGAGATTGCGGTCGCGTTGCCCCGTGAGGTCCAGCCGAACACATGAGCTTCACGCCTGCCCACAACAACAGCGAAGACGCCAACACCAGGGCCGCGGCCAGCGGCGAGATCGCCGACAGCGATCCCCTGCTGCTCTGGGAATGGCTGTTCCTCCACGTCGTCCTAATCATTGCGTCCTATGCGTTGTCGCTGCAGCCGCAGTTGCAGTCGCTGTCCTGGTACCTGATTTACCTGATCTCTCTGGGGCTCTTTCTGCTGCGCTACGGCGCCTTCTTCGATGGGCTGTGGGTCGCGCTGCCGCTGCTGCTGTGGCCTGCCATCGCCGGGCTCTCCTACTTCTGGTCCGACGCGCCCGGCCAGACCCTGCGCACGGCCATCCAGCTCGGCATGACGGTTCTCATCAGCGCCTACTTCGGCGCCCGCTTCAGCCTCTTCGACATCGCCCGGGCGCTCATCGTGGTGCTTGCGCTGACCGCGATAGCGTCGCTGCTGGTCATCCTGCTGCAGGCGAGCTTTGCCTTCGACAGCAACGGCGTCGCGCGCGGCATCTTCCCGCACAAGAACGTGCTCGGCGGCAGAATGGTGCTGCTGCTGCTGTGCTGCCTGCTGCTCTTCGTGCAGGGCTGGCGCCGCCTGACGACCCTCGCCTTCGCGGCGATGGGCCTCGTGCTGATCGGCTTCAGCCAATCAAGCACCTCCATCGTGATGACCCTCGGGCTCTGCGTGCTGGCGCCGGTGCTGCTCACCCGCGGCGCGCCCGCCCCGCTGCGGCTGTTTTCCTACCTTGCCGGCGTTGCCGGCGCCGGCATTGCCGTCTGGGCGATGGCGGTGTTCCAGCTCGACCCAGTCGAGATCGCCCTCGACGCGCTCGGCAAGGAGCGCACGCTGACCGGCCGCTCGATTCTCTGGGAATACGCGATGACTCAGATCGAGATGCAGCCCTGGCTCGGCAACGGCTTCGATGCCTTCTGGAACGGCGGCATCGCCTCCACAGGGCACTTCGTGCAATCGGTCATCCAGTCGGATGTGAAGAATTTCCACAACAGCTACCTGGACATCACCGTGCAGGTCGGCGTCGTCGGACTCGCGGTGGCGCTGGGCTTCCTGCTGCTGTTCTTCTGGCGAGCGGCGGCGCTGGTGAAGTTCGATCGGGCGCCGATCGCCGCGCTGCCGATGTTCTTCCTGGCCTTTATCATGGCCTACTCTCTCAGCGAGTACGCGCTGTTCCGGCAGCACTCGCTGATCCAGCTTCTGCTCGGCATGCTCTACGTCTCGGCGGCGCTCGCCCTGCCGGCGCCCCTGCCGCGGCCGATCCGGCGCCAGGCCTCCCCCGCCAGCTTGCCGGAAACATAGGTGAAGACGTGCCAGCCGGCGAGGCTCGCTGCCAGGGCGCGCAGCCAGGCGCCGCGCTTCACCTCGTCGATCACCACGCGCCATTGCAGGCGCTGGTCGATGCTCTGCCGGTGCCGCTTCAGCGCGGTGTCGAAGCCCGGCTCCCTGGCCAGGCCACGCTCGCGCAGCATCAGCTCGTCGACCTGCTGTAGCCGCCGCAGGTCCTCGATCGAATGCAGCGCCGTCAGCGAATCGTCGCGCAGGCGGTAGCGGTAGAGCGGCTGCTGGGCGAGATAGAAGCGTGCGCCGGCGGCAAAGCAGGTAAGGTAGAAGGCGAAGTCCTCGGCAAAGCGCAGGTCCTCGTCATAGCGCAGGCCGTGGCGCTCCAGGAAGGAACGCGCAATCAGCGGCTTGAGGAAGCCGTAGCTCTTGCGCGGATGCTCCGGGTCGGGAAGGTTGCCGAGCAGGAAGTCGGCGGCGCTCATCGGCGCGCAGCTCGCGGCCTCGCTCGGGGCCAGCATCGGCTCCGTCCCCCCGTCGTCGCTCTCGAGCAGCAGGTTGTCGGCCAGCATGTCGGCGCCGCACTGCCGTGCCAGCGGCACCAGCCGCGCCAGGCGCTCCGGCTCGAAGGCGTCGTCCGCATCGAGCAGCGCGATCCACTCGCCGGCCGCCACGGCCAATCCCAGGTTACGCGCGCCGGCGGGGCCGCGGTTGCGCCCGCCGGAAATCACGCTCACCCGCAGATCGCCCGCCGCCAGGCGCTGCGCCACGGCGAGCGTGCCGTCGGTCGAGGCGTCGTCGACGACCAGGATTTCGATATCCGCAAGCGTCTGGCGCTGCGCCGAGGCCATCGCCGCTGCCAGGGTCGCCTCTGCATTGTAGGCGGGGATGATGACGGAGGCCTGCGGCATGAGAGGGCGTGTCGATATGGCGTGTCGATCTTGCGGTTGCGGGGCCGGGAAAGGCCGAAAGCGGTGCCATCCTACCGGCAGCCTCCACGCGCTCCGCTGGAACAAGTTTGTGGCATGGTTGTCTTTCCGGATCAGGCGCTTAGAACTTTCATCGACGGCAGTATACTGACCATGGACGGGCGGCGGGAGACGCCGGTGCGGGAGCCTTCAGCGGCCCGCGCGAAGTGATATCCGGTTTATCGAGGATTTGCGCTTGGCGAGCATCCGGCGTTCCGTTGCACTGTCCTTTGCCCAACGCTACTCCGCACTCGCGATCCAGCTCGGCGCGGTGGTGGTGCTCGCCCGCCTCCTCACGCCCGCCGAGTTCGGCACCTTCGCCGTGGCCAGCGCCGTCGTCACGCTGGCGGCGGTGCTGCAGGACTTCGGCGTCGGCAACTACCTGGTGCAGGAGAAGTCGCTGGAGCGCAGAAAGCTGGAGACGGCGTACTCCGTCGCCTTCGCGATCGCCTGGCCGCTCGGCATCGCTCTCTTCCTGGCGCGCGACGCCATCGCCGCCTGGTATGGCGAGCCGGAACTGGCACCGGTCATCGGCGTGCTCAGCCTTACCTTCGTCGCCATGCCGTTCGGCACGCCGCCGCTGGCGATGATGCGGCGGGAGATGCAGTTCGGCCGGCTTTACGCCCTCGGCGTCGCCGGCGCCGGCATGACAGCGGCCGTCTCCCTCGCCCTGGCGCTCACCGGCGGCGGTGCCCTCAGCCTCGCCTACGGGCTCGTCGCCGGCAGCCTGACCTCCGCCGTCGCCGCGCACCTGCTGCGCCCGGGCCTGCTGCTGCTGCGCCCGAGCCTGCGCCACTGGCGCACCGTCCTTAAATTCGGCTGCCAGTCCTCGGCCCTCGCCGCACTCACCGAACTCGGCAACCAGATGCCGAGCATCGCGGCCGGACGGCTGCTCGGCATCGAGGCAGCCGGCCTGCTGCATCGCGCGACCTCGACGATCCAGATCTACCGCAAGGGCGTCCTCGAGGGACTCATGCCGGTCCTGCTGCCGGCCTTTGCCGCCAAGCTGCGCCAGGGCCATGCGCTGAAGGACAGCTACCTGCGCGGCGTCGCCTATCTCACGGCGGTCGGCTGGCCCTTCTCGGTCGTCCTCGCGCTGCTCGCCCATCCGATCCTGCGCGTGCTGTTCGGTCCGCAGTGGGATGCCGCGGTCCCGCTGGTGCAGATCCTCTGCCTCGCCGGCGCGATCACCCCCTTCGTTCATCTCGGCCGCCCGCTGTTCATCGCGCTCGGCCGCATCGACCTCGGCCTGCGCATCCAGCTCGTGGTGCAGCCGCTGAAGATCGGCCTCGTCATCGCGGCCGCCTTCCACGGCCTGGTTTGGGTCGCGGTCGCGCTCTGCCTACCGCCGCTGCTGAACGCCTGGCTGGGGCATCGCCACCTCTCGCGGCTGCTCGGCTACCGCACCGGCGAACTGCTTGGCGCGGTCGCGCGCAGCGCCGGCGTTGCCCTCGGCAGCGCGGTCGCGCCGCTGCTGGTCGTGCTGACACTGGGGATGCAGCCGGA
>DATCXZ010000326.1:0-12496 GCA_036570545.1 Kiloniellaceae bacterium | reverse complement strand
CGCGGCAGTCGGCGAGCGGGCGGAAGAGCGCGCTGGACGCCACCGCCACGCCGTGCCAGGCGGTCGCTGCCGGCTCGGTGAGCGCCGCCTGCACCGATGAGAGGCTGGCCGGCACCTCCAGCAGGTTCCCGTCCGGCGCCGTCACCTGCTCGGCAAAGCTTCCCGGCCGGTTCATCGACATCATCTGCCGGCTGCCACAGAGGTTGCCCCGGCCTTCGCGGCAGTAGTCGCAGGCGCCGCAGGAAACCAGCGGGTTGACCACCACCCGGCGTCCGGCGCGCGGTCCGGCCAGGACGGTGCCGACCGCCTCGTGGCCGAGAATGAGCGGCGGCTTGCGGCGCTCGTCCCTGCCGTGGAAGGCGTGCATGTCGGAACCGCAGATGCAGCAGGCCTCGACCCGCAGCAGCGATTCGCCGGCTTGCGGCGCAGGGTCTTCAACCTCGCGATAGTCGACCGTACCGGGTCCGGTGTAGACCAATGCCTTCATTTTGCGGTGAAGCCTCCATCCACGTAGATGATCTGCCCGGTCACGTAAGCCGAGGCGGCCGAAGCCAGGAACACGGTAGTGCCGTCGAGGTCTTCCAGGCGCCCGTTGCGCCCGCTGGCAGTCTGCGCCGCGAGCGCGGCCGCGCGCACGTCGTCCGCGAACACCGCCGCGGTCAGCTCCGTGGGAAAGAACCCCGGAGCAATGGCATTGGCGGTAATGCCGTCGCGCGACCAGGCCTCCGCCATCGCGCGGGTGAGCTGCGCCACGCCGCCCTTGGAGGCGCCATAGGCCATGCCGCCTGGAAAGGCGCGGGCGGATTGCAGCGAGGCGATGTTGATGATGCGCCCTTCGCCCTTCGCCCGCAGGCCGGCAAGGCAGGCGCGCGCGAGGAAGAAGGGAATTGTGAGGTTCAGGGTCAGCGTGCGGTTCCACGACTCCGGCGTGATCGCTTCCGGCGGCTCGCGCAGGTTCACGCCGGCGGCGTTCACCAGGATGTCCGGTGCGCCGAACGGCGCCGCCGCGTCCGCGGCGAGCGCAGCCATATCTGCCGGATCAGCCAGGTCGCGCGTCACGCCGGCGGCCCTGCCACCGGCCGCCTCGATCGCCGCCGCCGCCTCGGTCAACTGCAGCGCCCTTCGGCCGACCAGCACTACAGCCGCGCCGGCCTCGGCCAGCGCGCAGCCCATGCGCCGGCCGATACCGCTGGAGCCGCCGGTGACCAGAGCCACGCGGCCGGAAAGGTCGAAGAGGTCGCCGGCTGCGGTCATGCCGCTCCCTCAGGCGCAGGGCTATCGCATTCGGCCAGTGTTGGTTGAAAGAAAGCCGAGAACAGACGCTGGATCACCGTCCTGCGTGCTTCGAGACGCGCCTGTCGGCGCTCCTCAGCATGAGGGTCGTTCTTTGCGCCACCAAAAACCTTCCTCATCCTGAGGAGGCTGACCGGGCGGCAGCCCGGGCGGGCGTCTCGAAGGACGCACAGCGCGGATGCAACTGCCGTCAAGTGCCCCGTCATGTCCTATCTCACGCTGCCGCGGTGTCGAACTTCTCGCCCGGGAAATACTTGGCAAGACGATCGTCGCCGGTGCGTGCATGGGCTTCCATGCCTTCCAGACGCGAAATCCGCGCCGTCACCTGCGCCACCTCGCGGTTGGCCTCCCGCGTCATCCGCTGATAGGTGACGGTCTTGATGAACTTGTGCACCGAAAGTCCGCCGGTGTAGCGCCCGGCGCCCTTGGTCGGCAGGATGTGATTGGTGCCGGAGCATTTGTCGCCGAAGGCCACGGTGGTTTCCTCGCCGAGGAAGAGCGAGCCATAGTTGGCAAGGTTCTGCAGCCACCAGTCGCGGTCCTCTGCCTGCACCTCCAGGTGCTCCGGAGCATAGCGGTCGGAGACCTCGACGGCTTCTTCCCGGCTGTCGCAGAGCACCACCTCGCCGTAGTCGCGCCAGGCGGCCGTGGCGGCCGCGCGTTGCGTTTCCGGCAGGCTGTCGATGACATCCGGCATCAGCGCCATGACGGCCTCGGCCAGCCCGCGATCGAGCGTCACCAGCCAGGCCGGCGAATCGGGGCCGTGCTCTGCCTGGCCGACCAGGTCCGAGGCGACGATGCGCGGATCGGCCGAGCCGTCCGCGATCACGAGGATTTCCGTCGGTCCGGCGAAGAGATCGATACCGACCTGGCCGAACAACATGCGCTTGGCTTCGGCCACGAAGCGGTTGCCGGGGCCGACCAGGATGTCGGCCGGGTGGCCGGTGAAGAGGCCATAGGCCATCGCGGCAATGCCCTGGACGCCGCCAAGGTTGAGGATGCGGTCGGCGCCACAGAGATCCATCGTATAGAGGATGCCGGGATGGATGCCGCCATGCTCCTGCGTCGGCACCGAGCAGGCGACGATGTTGCCGACGCCGGCGACCTTGGCGGTGGCGATCGACATGATCGCCGACGCGACATGCGCGTAGCGCCCACCCGGCACGTAGCAGCCGGCGGTCTTCACGGGAATCAGCCGCTGACCCGCGAAGAGGCCGGGGGAAAGCTCGGTCTCGAACCCCGTCACGGAGTCGCGCTGGCGCTGGGCGAAGTCGCGCACCCGCGCGTAGGCGAAGGCGATATCTTCCTTCAGGCGGGCCGGTACCTTCGCTGCGGCGGCTGCGATGGCGTCGGGCGAGACGACGATCTCGCCTTGCCACCTGTCGAGTTCGGCGGCATAGCGGCGCACCTGCGCCTCGCCGCCATCGCGGATGCTGTCCAGGATTTCGCCGACGACGCGACGGGTGTCGGCTTCGCCGGTGGTCGGCTGCTTGGCGGCCTTCTTCAGATACTGGATTGCCATCTCCGCTCGCCTTCTACCTTTCCTTCGTGATGTAAGCGCTTACATATCACCTGCAAAAAATTCGCGCAAGATGGGATAAACCCACCCATCATATCCCTGTAAGCGATTGCGCTCCCGCCCTCATTAGATTGCCCACAGCGAGAGCGCCGGAATGAAGGCCAGCAGAAGCACCACGGCCAGCATGACGATGACGTAGGGCACCGCGCGCAGGGCGATCGCCATCACCGATTCCCCGGTCAGCCCGGCCAGCACGAAGAGATTGAGGCCCAGCGGCGGCGTGACGAAGCCGACGCCCAAGGCCGTCACCATGAAGATGCAGAAATGAATGTCGTTCATGCCGATGTTTTCCGCCAGCGGCAGCATGATCGGCGCCAGGATGACGATGTTCGGCGTGGTTTCCATGACGCAGCCGGCGGCGATGAAGATGCCGAGCATCAGCAGGAGGATCACCGTCGGGTCCTCGGTCAGGTCGGTGATCGCCCCCACGAAGGTCTGCGGCACCTCGAGCGATGCGAGCGCCTGAGCGAGCGGCAGGGAGAAGGCGATGATGGGAAGGATGACGCCGTTCACCTTGGCCGAGCTCAGCAGCATCTTCGGGAAGTCGTCGAGCGTAAGGGTGCCCTGAAACAGGCCGATGACGATGGTGGTCACCACGGCAACGGCAGCCGCCTCGGTCGGCGTGAAAATTCCGGAGTAGATGCCGCCGAGGATGACGACCGGAACCATGAGGGCAAACTTGCCGGCCCAGACCGCGCGCAGCCAGCGCCGAAAGGAAAAGGCGGCGCTGGAGTTCTCGTAGCCGTGGAGCCGGTTGATCACCACGTTGGTCAGCATGATCGAGGCCATGATCAGCACGCCCGGCACCGCGGCCGCCAGGAACAGCGTCGAAGCCGAGATGCCGAGCACCAGCCCGATAATGATGTAGGCGATCGACGGCGGGATGAGAATGCCGGTGCAGGCGCCGGAGGCGACCAGAGCGCAGGCATAGGGCCGGGGATAGCCTGCCTCCACCAGGCGGGCGTAGGTGATCCGCCCGACCGCCGCCGCGCCGGCCGCGTCCGAGCCCGAGATGCAGGCGAAGAAGCCGCAGCCGAGGACGGTCGAGGTGCCGAAGCCGCTCTTGAGGCTGCCCATGGTTGCCTCTGCGATGTCGAGCAGCTTGTCGGAAAGGCCGGAGCGCACCAGCACGTCGCCGGTGAGAATGAAGAGTGGTATCGCGATGAGCGCAAAGGCGTCGATGCCGGAGAACAGCGCCTCGCCGAAGAGCGTGAGCGGCATCACGTCGGTCATCACCAGCAGGCCGATGGCGCCGAAGCCGAGCGCTACCCAGACCGGCACCGCAAGACAGAGCAGCAGCACGATACCGAGCAGCGGCAGCCCGACCTCCCAGCCGAGTTCGGTCGAGGTCCCGGGAACCCCGTAAAGCTGGTACATGCGTTTTCCTCTAGTCGAACAGCCGGCGGCCGGTGAAGTGCGGTCTGCCAAAGCGCAGGTCGTCGATATCGCGCCAGATGGACTGGCCCAGCCGCAGCAGCATGATGGTGAAGCCGAAGGGCACCGCGACGAGGAACCACACGCGGATGACGCGCAGGCCATCGGTCACGTTGCCGTACTCCCATGACACCAGCACCGGATCCAGCGACCAGTAGATCGCGAAGCAGGCCAGCGCCACGGTCAGCAGGTCACCCAGCAGGTAGACCAGCGCCGACCCGCGCGGCGGCAGCAGGTGCGTGATCACGTCGATGCGGATGTGCGCACGGTCGCGCACCGCCACCGCCGCACCGATCCACACCAGATAAATGAAAGCATAGCGGGCGGCCTCTTCGCCCCACACCGAAGAGTACATCAGCACGAAGCGCCGGAGCACCTCGATAGCGATGACCAGGACGATGAAGCTGTAGAGAAACAGGAGCATCCAGCGCTCCGCATTCTCGTCCAGCCAGCTCAACACTTCACGCATGCGGTTTCCTGAACGCCGTGATGACCGAGACCGGCCGGAGGACGGCGGCACCTGCCGCCCCCCGGCCGGAAGATCCTATCGGCTCGCCAGCCTATACGTCGTGAACGTAGTAGGCGCTGGGCGTGTTGGCGGCCTCGAGCAGTCTGTCGAAGGTCTCGATGGAGCCGGCGAGATCCTTCTTCCAGCTATCCCACTCCGGCCGCTGGTGCCCGCAGGCCTCGGCCCAGGCGGCGATCTCGTCGTCCGTCGGCACGTAGAACTGCACGCCCGCCTTGGTCATCTCCGCCATCGAGTAGGCGCGCGAGGCCGGAACCTGCGCGAGATTCTGCAGGAAGGTGATCTCGCTGGCGTAGGCGATGGCGTCGCGCAGGTCGCCGGGCAGCCCCTGCAGCCACTGGGTGTTGCAGGCATAGACCTGGCTGTCGGGCACCGGCGCGTTAAACGTGACCCAGGAGAGGATGTCCTTGAAGCCGAAGGCATAGAGCGCCTCCACCGCGGGATCGAGCGCGTCCGCCACGCCCTGCTTGATCGCCGTCGGCGTCTCGCCCCAGGCAACCGGCGTCGGGTTGGCGCCGGCGAGGCGGTAGTACTGCTGCAGGATCTTCGAGCCCGGCACGCGCACCTTCAGGCCTTGCAGGTCAGCCGGAGTCTTGATCGGGCCCTCGACGCCATGGCGGATCGAAATGGTGCGCGGATCGATGCAGAAGTAGAACATCGGCGTGAAGCCCTTGGCCTCGACCCGGCTGTTCACCTCGCTCTTCCAGGCATCGGAGGTCACCAGATTCACGAACTTCTGGTTCGGGCCCACCCAGTACGGAATGTTGACGAGGTCGACCGCCGGCGCGAAGGGCGAGAAGTTGGACAGCGAGACCTGGCCCGCCTGCACGGTGCCCGACTGCATCTTTTCCGCCAGCTTGGTGCCGACGCCGAGCTGCCCGCCCGGGGCCAGCTTCACGTAGATCTGGCCGTTGGACGCGTTCTGGATGTTCTCCTTCACGTTCAACTGCATCTCCGGGTAGGAGCGCGTCGTGCCGATGCGATACTCCGTGGCGACGGTCATGGTTTCCTTGGCCGAGGCCTGCCGCTCCTTTTCCTCCGCCGCGGTCTGCGCCAGCGCGGCCTCGCTGAAGAGGCTGTTGGCGCCCAGGGCGACCAGCGCCGTGGTCGCTCCGTAGCGCTTGGCCGCGCTGAAGAAGGCGCGCCGTTCCGGCATGGAGAGAGAAAGGTTCCTGGTCTTGCTGCTCATCGGTTGTCCTCCCGTTGGATGTGTGTCGGCTTGTTCGTTGAGTGAAGCAGATGCCGCCGCGTTACGAAGGCGGGCGGCCGCCGTCGCCGGCCGCGCGCGATCCCACAGACTTCTCGCGCGCCAGCGCGGCCAGGGTGAAGAACAGTGCCGACAGCAGCAGCATCAGAAATTCGGTGACGTCGGGCAGCAGGAAGGGCAGTTCGAGGCCGAACAGAATGCGCGCCTTGCCGAGCACCACGTTGAGACAGAAGAGCGCGAACGACAGCGCGCAAACCGCCATCAGCCAGCGCGAGCGCTGCGCGCTGCGAAGGTCCACAACCGGCTTGTCTGACGATCGCTGCAGCATTTTCCCTTCCCGTCGGCATCGGCGGCGGCCCTTCAGCGGCCGTCCCGTCGCCTCGCTGACACCAAGCCCCCGACTGACGGTCGGGATGTTGGGTAAGCGCTTACATTATTTTGTCTGAGTTTAACGAAAAACCGCCCTGTCTTGTCAACCGCGATTCGCACCTATTCCTTCGATATTCCCTTATCAGGCTAGTTTTGCTATGAGAAGGACGCTGGGATCGACAGGATAAGCTGTCGGACCACCCGGCGCGGTTCGGGAGGAACTTTGAGCAAGCGCTTACAGAGACGCACCAGGCCCAACGAGCAGCCGACTGCCACCCTGAAGGATGTGGCACAGCACGCCGGCGTCTCCACCGCCACTGTCAGCCGCGTCCTGAACGCGCAGGGCAAGGTGAATCGCGAAACCGAGGCCCGCGTGGCGGCCGCCGTTGCCGCCCTGGGATACGTGCCGCACGCGGCGGCCCGCGCCCTCGCCTCGCGCCGCTCGCGCACCATCGGCGCGGTGACCGCCGCGCTCGACAATCCGATCTTCGCGCGCGGCCTCCAGGCCTTGGAGCACCGCCTCGAGCTGGCCGGCTACGGCCTGCTGGTAGCGTCCTCCAATTACGAGCCGGCGCGCGAGCTGAAGCAGGTGCGCACCATGGTGGAGCGCGGCATCGATGCAATCATGCTGCAGGGCGACAGCCATCTGCCGGAGATCTACGCGGTGCTGCAGCGCAAGGGCATCGCCTACATGAACACCTGGGTCTACGACGCCGCCTCGCCGCATCCCTGCTGCGGCTTCGACAACGAGCGGGCGGCGCACAATCTCGCCAGCTACCTGCTCGATCTCGGCCACCGCGAAATCGCCATGGTGGCCGGCATCACCGCCGGCAACGACCGCGCGCGCAACCGCATCGAGGGCGTGGCGGCGGCGCTCAGGGCGCGGGATCTTGACCTGCCGCCGTCGCGCGTCGTCGAGCGGCCGTACTCGCTGAGCGACGGCCGCGACGGCCTGCGCGCCCTGCTCGCCGCGCCGGGCCCGCAACCGACCGCCGTCATCGGCGGCAACGACCTGCTGGCCATCGGCGTCATGCTGGAGGCCCAGCAGTCGGGCCTCTCTGTCCCGGACGACCTCTCCGTCGCCGGCTTCGACGACATCGAACTGGCCGCCAACTTCGCCCCGGCGCTGACCACCGTCCACGTGCCGGTAGAGGAGATCTGCGCCCTGGCCGGCGACTACCTGGTTGCCCGGATCGAGGGACGACCCGCGCGCGACCACCTGCCCCTGGAGGCGAGGCTCGTCGTGCGCCAGAGCACCAGCCGCCTCAAAGAGCGGCGCTGAACCGGCGAGGAGGACGCGCCGGAGCGGGTCGGCAAGCGCGGTGCAACGAGCTACTGGGGTGCCCTCCTATTCCTTCACCGCCCCTGTCATCGAAGCCACGTAGTGCTCGACAAAGAAGGAATAGAGGATCGCGACCGGCAGCGACCCCATGAGAGCACCTGCCATGAGCGCGCCCCAGTGGTAGACGTCGCCTTCCACCAGCTCTGTGATCACGCCAACCGGCACGGTCTTGTTCTCTGAAGCCGAAATGAAGGTCAGCGCGTAGATGAACTCGTTCCACGACAGCGTGAAGGCGAAGATGCCGGCCGAGATGAGGCCTGGCACCGACAGCGGCAGCAGTATCTTGACCAGTATCTGCAGGCGCGAAGCGCCGTCGATCAGCGCGCACTCCTCCAGCTCATAGGGGATCGAGCGGAAATAGCCCATCAGCAGCCAGGTGCAGAACGGGATGAGGAAGGTCGGGTAGGTGAGGATGAGCGCCAGGCTGGTATCGAAGATACCATAGGCGAACACCATGGTGGCAAGCGGGATGAACAGGATCGACGGGGGCACCAGATAGGCGAGGAAGATCGCCATGCCGACGAAGCGGGCCCCTGAGAACCGCAGCCGCTCTATGGCGTAGGCGGCGCAGACGGCGCAGAACAGCGAGAGAAAGGTCGATACCACGGCAATGACCATGGTGTTCCACAGCCACGTCGGGTAGCTGGTTTCGAAGAACAGCTTCTGGATGTTGTCCAGCGTCGGCTGGATGACCCAGAACGGGCTGAATTCCCGGAAGTTGTAGAGCTCCTCATTGGATTTTAAGGTCGTGATGCCCATCCAGTAGAACGGAAAGAGCAGCACGAACACGATGATCGCAAGCGGAAGGTAGACGGTGACGACGCGGCGCGGCAGCGACTCGAGATAGTGCATGCCGTCGCTGTCGGTGGACCCGGCGCGACGGCGGAAAAGGCCGCGGCGCGCGACCTGGTCCCTGACGTTTTCGGGCCGAACGGCCATTGCGCCTCCTCAATCCCCGCCGCCGTGCTGCCAGCGTCGCCGCTGCAGGCCGAAATAGCTGAACAGGATCGCCGCCAGCAGGAAGGGGATCATGGCGACCGCGATCGCCGCGCCCTCGCCGAGCTGGCCGCCGGGGATGGCACGCTGGAACGACAGAGTCGCCATCAGGTGGGTGGCGTTGAGCGGCCCGCCGCGCGTCAGCACGTAGATGAGCTGGAAGTCGGTGAAGGTGAACAGCACCGAGAAGGTCATCACCACGGCGATGATCGGCGTCAGCATCGGAAAGGTGACATGGCGGAAGCGCTGCCAGGCGCTGGCGCCGTCGATCGTCGCCGCCTCGTAGAGAGACTGCGGAATGGTCTGCAGCCCGGCGAGCAGCGTGATCGCGACGAAAGGGATGCCGCGCCAGGTGTTGGCGGCGATGACACTGGCGCGCGCGTTGTTGGGGTCGCCAAGGAAGTTTATGTAGACGTCGATCAGGCCAAGCCGCATCAGCGTCCAGGAAATGATCGAGAACTGACTGTCGTAGATCCACCAGAAGGCAATGGCCGACAGCACCGTCGGCACGATCCACGGCAAAAGCACGATGGCGCGAAAGAAGGACTTGAACGGCAAGTGCCGGTTAAGCAGCAGCGCCAGCCACAGGCCGATGGCGAACTTCAGGATGCTGGCGACGACCGTATAGAGAAAGGTATTGAACACCGACAGCCAGAACACGCGGTCGTCCCACAGCCAGGCGAAGTTCTCGAGCCCGATGAAGATGCCTGGCCGGCCGATGGTCGTGTCGGTCATCGACAGCCAGATGCCGAGGAACAGGGGATAGGCGAGGAACACGAGCAGGATCGTCGCCGCCGGCAGCATGAACCAGAAGGCGACGAAGTCGCGGTGGCCCATGAGCCGCGCCCACCAGCCGGCCCCGCCGACCGGCGAGGCCTTTTCAATAACCTGGGCGTTCGTGACCATGCGCTTTGCCCGCAGAGTTCATTCAGCAGCTATCGCGACCGTCGGGCACGGCAAGCCGCCGGGCGGGGCGCCTCGCGCGAGACCCGCCCGGCGGCCGCACGGCGCCATCAGACGCGGTAGTAACGCGCGGCGCGCTTGGCAGCGCTCGCCGCAGCCTCCTTGGGTGTCATGTCGCCGGCGCAGGCCTGGGCGAACATGTTGACGACGATGTAATCCGCCATCGCCGCAGCCGATGCGTAGCCCAGCGGTCCGGAATAGCCGTTCCACAGCATGCGCTTGACGGCATCGCGGTAGGGCGTGGTCTTGGGATCGTCCGTCCACACCGGATTCGAGGCATAGGCATCGAGCGGATGCGAGATATAGCCGAGCGCCGCCTGCTGCCAGGGCGCGTACTGCTCCTTCTCCCACATGAAGCGGAGATACTCCTTCGCCGCGTTCGGATACTGGGTGTAGTTGAACACCATGGCCTGGGTGAACAGATGCAGCTCGGTCGGCTTGCCGACCGGCCCCTCCGGCATGGCGACATGGTTGATGTCCTTCGCCACCGCTTGCATTGCCGGGTCCTCTGATTTCTTGGCGGCGTAGTAGACCGAGATGCCGTTGTTGGTGACGCCGAGCTCGCCGGCCAGAAACGCCTTGTTGTTGTTGGGATCGAGCCACGACAGCGTGCCCGGCACGAAATTCTCGTAGAGCTCCTTCACATACTCGAGCGCCTGGACGGTCTCCGGCGAGTCGAGCACGACCTGGCCATCGTCATCGACCATCTTGCCGCCGAAGCCCCAGAGAATGGTGTGTGTCCAGCCGTTGCCGTCGCCGACCGCGTTGCCGAGCGCCATGCCCATCGGGTGGCCGTTCGCTTTCAGCTTTTTGGCGCAGTCGAGCACCTGCTGGTAGTCGGTCGGGAAGGCCTCGAACCCGGCCTCCTGGACCCAGGACTGGCGATAGACCATGCAGGCGCCGGCGGCGCCGAGCGGCAGACCGATCCACTCGCCGTCCTTCATGCCATAGCGCTGCGCTGCATCGTACCAGCCGCCATATTTGTTGCCGAGGTAGTCGGCAAGGTCGGTCAGCGGCACGAGCTTGTCGGGATACTGATGCGGATCGTCGAACCAGCCGAGGATGATATCGGGGCCGGAGCCGACGTTGGCTGCGACCGCTGCCTTCGGGCGCACGTCCTCCCACGCCTCGTTGTCGATGCGGACCTCAACGCCGGTCGCTTCGGTGAACTTCTTGGTGTTCGCGTTCCACAGGTCTTCGTCGCCCTGGACGAACTTCGACCAGCGCAGCAGGCGCAGGCTCGCCCCCTCCTCGGGCTCGAACTTGAGGTCGGCCTGGGCGAAGGCGGGACCAGGACCAAGGATCTTCGCGCCTGCAGCGCCAGCGGCCAGACCGGCGGTCGTTACCAGGAGATCACGTCTCGAAATGGCCATTGTTCCTTCCTCCCTTGCTTGGTCAGAGCGTGTCAGTTACATCCGCCGCCCCGTCTCGCGGTCGAAGAGATGCACGAGGTCGAGGCGTGGTCCCAGCCTGATCTTCTCGCCAGGCCTGAAATCATGGCGCTCGCGGAACTCCGCCACCACCTCGCGATGGCCGATACGCGTGAAGACCTGCGTTTCGGAGCCGGTCGGCTCGACGACGATGACCTCCGCTTCGACGCCGTCATCCGAGAGCGCCAGGTGCTCCGGACGGACTCCGTAAATGGCCGACTGCCCATCGCGCGCGCCCGGCGCACCGTTGAGGGGGAGCTCGACACCGGCTTCGGAGATGAAGCGCGCCGTTCCGTTGAGCGAAACCCGCCCCTCGATGAAATTCATCGCCGGCGAGCCGATGAACCCCGCCACGAACAGGTTGGCCGGATGATCGTAGAGATCGAGCGGTGCGCCGATCTGCTCGACGTTGCCATCATGCATGACGACGATCTTGTCGGCCATGGTCATCGCCTCGATCTGGTCGTGCGTCACATAGATGGTTGTGGTGCCGAGGCGCTGGTGCAGTTCCTTGATCTCGGTGCGCATCTGCACGCGCAGCTTGGCATCGAGGTTGGACAGCGGCTCGTCGAACAGAAAGACCTTGGGGTCACGGACGATAGCGCGTCCCATGGCGACACGCTGCCGCTGGCCGCCCGACAACTGACGTGGATAGCGCTCCAGATAGGGGATGAGGCCGAGGATCTCGGCGGCCCTGCCCACACGCTCGGCGATGGCCGCTTTGTCGGTGCGTCTGAGCTTCAGCGAGAAGCCCATGTTGTCGGCGACCGTCATATGCGGATAGAGCGCGTAGTTCTGGAACACCATGGCAATGTCGCGCTCCTTTGGAGGAACGCGGTTCACCACCAGGTCACTGATGCGGATCTCGCCTGCCGTGATGCTCTCGAGGCCGGCGATCATCCTCAGGAGTGTCGACTTGCCGCAGCCCGATGGGCCAACCAGAACGACAAACTCGCCATCGGCAATATCTATCGAGACGCCGTGGATGACCTCGGTGGCGCCGAACGACTTGCGGACATCGCAGACTGCGACCGGCGCCATGCAGTTCCTCCCTGACGGGCAGATCTTTGTCGCCTTCGTCGTTGCCTTCTGCCGTCGCCGGGCCTTCAACGGACCAGGTCACGACCGCGAAGAGGGGTAGCCTACAGCCAATCGTCCCGAATCATCAAGCCAACAGCCAAGGCTCCCCCGGCCGCTCCCAAGTCAGGACTTCTGATGTGGGCGCGGCCGCCGTTTCGACAGCGGTCTTCGCCCTCGAGGCACGGCGGGTGCGCCGGCGCCTACAGCGGGCGCTTGCCGCCCTTTGCCGGGAGCGGGCGCTTGCCGCCCTTTGCCGGGAGCGGGCGCTTGCCGCCCT
>DATCXZ010000325.1:0-5018 GCA_036570545.1 Kiloniellaceae bacterium | reverse complement strand
CCGCGCCCCGTCGGGCGCGAGCGCCGCCGCCGGGGCCGGCAGCAGCACGGCAGCGATGAGGACGAGGCGGCACAGCCGCGCCGAGGAGACCGGCATGGCTAGCGGGGCGTCCATTGCGAGGCTTTCGTCTTCGTCGTCACCTGGGCTAGTCTCCAGCCGCCGCGGCCGGCTGCCTTCCCGGCGGCCACCGCGCGTCCACTTCGGGGAGTTGCTTTGTCCGTGCCGTCTTTTCCGGCCCTCCGCCGCCTGCTGCTGTCGGCGTGCCTGGCGGCCGCCGTCGCATTGCCCTTCGGTGCCGCCGCCAAGGCGGAAACCCTCCAGCTCGCGCCGGCACCGTTCAAGGCCCTGCCCGAAGGCACCGCCATGGTGTGGGAGAACATGGACACCGGCAAGAAGGTGCAGGGCGTGGTCGGGCGCACCCGGGGCCTCATCGTGACCTGGATCTGGGAAGGCCGCAGCTTTTCCAGCTTCGCCCACGTCTGCATGGACTGCGTCGCTGCCGGGGTGCCGCCGGACGGCGGCGAGCTCGGCGAGCTGTTCCCGCTGCAGGTCGGCAAGGCGGTCAGCTTCACCCGGCGCTGGGCGGGCGAGGCCTGGCAGGACCGCATCGAGGTGCTGGCGACCGAGCGGGTCACCGTTCCGGCGGGAACCTTCGACGCCTTCGTGCTGCTGCGCGTCTCCGAGCAGGTGAACAGCGACTGGCGCGCCGAGCAGCGCGCCTGGTACGCACCGGAACTGGGCTGGGTGGTGAGGTTTGAGGGCTTCAACAACAAAGGCGGCGGCGAACGCTGGCAGGCGGTCAGCTTCGACTGAGTGGATCCCTCGGCGGCCGCCGCCACAGAAAAACCGCAGTTTTCCACAGAATTCCGCCTGGACAGGCAATGCCCCTACGCTATATGGTGCAGTTAGTCGTCTTTTAGACGATATGTAGTAGGTGCCGCAACATCTAGCCAAAAGCATAGAGGCAAACGCATGACTTGGACAAATGATCGAGTTGCGGAACTCATGCGGCTCTGGGAAGCGGGGCGCAGCGCGTCGGAAATCGGCCGCCTGCTTGGGGTTTCCAAGAATTCGGTCGTCGGCAAGGCGCACCGGATGAAGCTGCAGGCCCGCCCGTCGCCCATCAAGCGGGGCTCCGCTCCTCAGGTGCGTCGCGTCGCCGTTGCCGCCATTGTGAAGTCTGCACAGCAGCCGCCGGCCGCGCCTAAACCGGTCGAGGCACGGGTTGCCGCGCAGGCCCCGGCGCCGCGCCCGGCACGGCCGGTCGCCCGCGCCCGTGCCCGCACCAACGGCCAGGGGCCGAACTGCCTCTGGCCGATCGGCGATCCCGGCGACCAGGACTTCCATTTCTGCGGGGCGCCGGCGGTTGCCGGCAAGCCGTACTGCGACGAGCACTGCGCCCGCGCCTATATCGTGCGCAACCGCTCGGACTCCGAAGCGGCCTGAAGTCGCGGCGGGTCTTTCCGGCGCTCTTTGTCAGGGCGCCGTGCCAGGGCGCCGGACCAGGGCGCAGGGTCGCGGCGCCGGCACATCCTGCCGGCGCGGATCGGATCAGGCTTCGTCGTGCACCACGGCGGCGCCGCCGCGGCGCGGGTCGCCCGCCGCCGATAGGCTGCCCTCGGGGCCGAGGGCGACGCCGTGCACGCCGCCGAAGAAAAGGTTGTGCGGCGGCCAGGAGATGACGCGGTAGCCCTCCTGCGCCAGCAGGCCTGGCGCCTCGCCCGGCCAGCAGCCTTCGACGCCCGCGGCTTCGATATTGGCTACCGCCTCGCCCTCGATATGCAGCCGGGCTGCCTCGGTCGCCGCGGCCATCGGCAGGCCGACATCGAGCAGGTTCACCAGCACCTGCAGCACGGCGGTGCGGATGCGGTTGGAGCCGCCTGAGCCGATGGCGAAGCGCGCGCCTTCCGCGCTGGTCGCCAGCGTCGGCGCCATCATCGACGACAGTCGGCTATCCTCCGGCCAGCAATGGAAGCCGCCATGGTTGAGATCCTCCTCGCCCAGCATGTTGTTCAGCATGATGCCGCTGTCGGGCAGCAGCGTGCCGCAGCCCTCGCCGTTGGAGAGGGATAGCGCGGCGAGATTGCCGGCATCGTCGACCACGCTGATGTGGGTGGTGCCGCGGCTGAAGCGCGCATGCGCGGCGACGGTGTCGCGGTAGCGCGCCAGCAGCGCCGGATCGAACAGGCGCTCCGCCGCCGCGTCGGCGCCGTCCTCCAGGCCCGCCTCGAGGCGGGCCTGGTTGGTGAGACGCATGGTGCGCGCGAGTTGCAGCAGCCGCGCCGGCGAGCCGCAAGCGAGTTCGTCCGGCGCGACCTCGCCGAGCAGCGCCAGGGCGAAGGCGATCAGCAGACCGCCACAGGAGGGCGGCGGATTGGTCACCACGCGGTGGCCGCGGTATTCGCAGACGAGGGGCCGGCGCCGGATCACCCGGTACCCCGCCAGGTCGTCCCTGTCGAGCTGGCCGCCGCTCCCGCGGCAGAGCCGCGCCAGCCGGTCCGCCATCTCGCCGCGATAGAAGAGGTCCGCGCCCTCGCGTGCCAAAGCCTCCAGGGAGTCGGCCAGCGCCGGCTGGCGCAGCATCGCGCCGGGGCCGAGCAGACGGCCCGCGCGATCGAGGAAGAGCTGCCGCGCGGCGGCGCTGGCGGTGAGGATCGGCGCGACGATCTGGAACAGGTAGCCATCGATCGGGCGCAGCGCGACGCCGTCGCGCGCGAGCCGCGCCGCCGGCGAGACGATGCGCGTCATCGGCAGGCTGGCGAGATCCTCATGAATGGCGAAGAGCCCGGCGACCGTCCCCGGCACCGCGACGGCGCCGATGCCGATGTGGAACTCCTGCGTCGCCGTGCCGAAGTCGGCGAGGATCGGATGGAAGTCGAGCTGCGCCGGATCGCCTCGTCGTCGCGGTGTCTGGACGAAGAAATCGTAGAGCAGCGGCTCGCGCCCGGCCGGCTGCGCCAGGAGGAAGCCGCCACCGCCGAGCGAGGCCAGCACCGGCTCGGCCACGGTGGCGGCGCAGCAGGCGGCCAGCACCGCATCGAAGGCATTGCCGCCCTCGGCCAGCATAGCCTCCGCCGCCGCGGCCGTCGCCGGATGGCCGCAGGCTACCGCTCCGCGCCGCTGCGTCTTGCGATCTGCGATCATAGTCCCCTGCGCTGTCGGCAGCGTGAAAGCTGAGGGTGGCGGTTTCCCGCCGCGCTTGCAACGACGCTGGGACCACGAGGGCCGCTGTTAACCACGAAGCTAAGAGAAGCCTTAAGGCTGGTGGCCCACCATAGCCCTGCAGCGGCACTCCTGTAGCGACAAACAGTTGTAGCGACCAACAGTCCGGGAGCCATCACCATGGCCGGCTACCTTGACGATGCTCCCGCGCGGAGCGGCCTTCTCGGTTACAGCGTGAAGCTGGCGGCGGCGGTGATCGTCGGCGGCCTCGCGGTCGTCCTGATCATCGACGGCAGCGGCCTGTCTTCGAAGACACCTGCCGGCGCAGAGGCGGTGGCGGCGACGCGCCGGCCCGCGGCCGCGCCGGTTTCCGAGCTTGTCGTGCCTGCCGGCGCGCACGGTCATTTCATGGTGGAAGCGGCGGTGAACGGCACGCCGATCACCTTCCTCGTCGATACCGGCGCGAGCGCCATCTACCTGACACCGGGCGATGCCGCGCGCCTCGGCTGGACGCCGCCGCGGCTGACCTACAGCGAGCGCTACGCCACCGCTTCGGGCGTCGTGCATGCGGCGCCGGTGACGCTGCGCTCGCTGCGCATCGGCCCGCTCGAGCTCTACGACCTGCCGGCCTCGGTGGGCCAGGAGTCGTCGAGCGTGTCGCTGCTCGGCATGACTTTTCTCAAGCGCTTCGTGAGCTACGAGGTGCGCGGCGACCGCCTGATCCTGTCCTGGTAGCCTTCGACATTCGCACATCGCGCGCAGGACAAGCCCGCCCTCGTCACACAAAGGCTGTCGTCCCGGCACTGGTTGCCGGGACCCAATGCCCCAGCCGTCTGAAGGCCTTGCCGCTCAAGGGTGGGGCGTTTGCGGCTGGTGGAGATGCAATGGTGGCAAGACGTCGCCACGCCCTGATGCCAATGGGCCCCGGCGACAAGCGCCGGGACGACAGTTGTGCTTATGGAGCCATCGAGGAGCCGCCGCCAACACTGTGCGATCCCTTCAGCGTCACCTCGAGATCCGGGAACGGCCATGGCGCCGCCTTCTCGAAGGCACGCGCCGCGCGCAGCACCAGTGCATCGGCAAAGCGCGGTCCCACGATCTGCAGGCCCGCCGGCAGGCCCTCGGATGTCAGCCCGCAGGGCAGGCTGATCGCCGGCTGCTGGGTCAGGTTGAAGGGATAGCTGAAGGGCGTCCACTGCGGCCAGCGCTGCAGGTCGCTGCCGGCCGGCACTTCCTCGCCCGCCGCGAAGGCCGGGATCGGCAGGCTCGGCGTCACCAGCAGATCGTAAGTCTGGTGGAAGCTGTTGACCGCGACGACCAGCTTCTCGCGCCGGCTGACCGCGTCCAGGTAGTCCAGCAGGCTGTAGCCGCGGCCCTCGGCGGCGACCTCCTGAAGGCCGGGCTCCATTGTCGCCTGCGCCGCCGCGTCGAAGCGCTGCAGCAGGTTGGCCGCACCGCTGTACCAATGGATCCGGAACACCGCCTCGGTGTCGGCAAGGTCCGGCGTCGCCTCGACCACATCGGCGCCGAGCCCGGCGAGGGTGTCTACCGCCTTCGACACCAGCGCTGCGATCTGCGGGTCGACGGTGTGACCGCCCAGCGTGGCGCTGTAGGCGATCTTCAGGCCCTCGATGCCCTCGTCGAGGCCGTGCAGATAGTCCGCGCCGTCGTAGGGCAGGCTGTAGGCGTCGCGCGGGTCCGGCTCGCCCATCACGTTCAGCAGCAGCGCAGCGTCGGTGACGCTGCGCGCCATCGGGCCGACGTTGGCGACCGTGCCGAAGGGGCTGAGCGGATAGGCGGGCACCCGCCCGAAGGTCGCCTTCATCCCGACCACGCCGGTAAACCCCGCCGGGATG
>DATCXZ010000324.1:0-1606 GCA_036570545.1 Kiloniellaceae bacterium | reverse complement strand
TCAAGCCGTCGACCTGGCGCTGGGCGTCGAACAGCTCGTCGGCAATCACCAGGGCCGACATGAACAGCAGGCGCTGCTCACCGATCTGGCCGACGGTCGCCTCCAGTTCGGCCATCTTGCGATCGATGTGCTGGGCGAGCTTCACCAGGTGGCTTTCCTTGCCCTCGTCGCTGGTGATCTGATAGCTGCGGCCGTGCACGGTGAGCGAGATGATCTGCGACATGGCCGCTCCTGACCTTCGGGTTGCTTGACTCAGCCGACCAGCTTGCGCAGCCGCCCGATGGTGGTGTCGAGCCGCGTGGACACCGTGCCAGCGAGCTTCTGAAGCTGGGCGTTCTCGCGCCGCGCCGCCTCCAGGGCTTCGCGCAGCGCCTTGTCGTCGCCACCGGCGGCCGGCGTGCTCTTTGCAATGCGCGCAGCCACAACCTTCTCCAGGCGGTCGATCGCCACCTGCAGGCGGTGGCTGGCTTCTTGCAGTGGCGGCATAGGACGTTCCGGTCGAATCGAAGCGACGCGAGGAGTCGCGGGGCGGCAAAGGATAGGCTTTGCCTTCGGCGCCGGTCAACCGCCGAGCCCGCCGCGCCATGCCCCCGCACCGCCTGCTGCGCAGCCGCCCGTTCGTGTGTCAAAATCCGGCAGAAGCGCACCATATGCCGGTTGACCTCTGGCAGGCAGAGCGGCATGGTGCCGCTCGAAATCGGCAGCCAGCGCCGCTTTTCTCCTTTCCCTTCAGGTGGACCTTCTCGATGGACGTCGCCACGTCGCCTTCGGCGCAAGACAGCCTAGTCACCCCCGAAAATCACCGCGACCTGGCCAATGCGATCCGCGCCCTTGCCATGGATGCCGTGCAGAAGGCCAATTCCGGCCACCCCGGCATGCCGATGGGCATGGCCGACGTCGCCACCGTCCTGTTCACCCGCTTCCTGAAGTTCGATCCCAGCGATCCGCAGTGGCCGGACCGCGACCGCTTCGTGCTCTCCGCCGGCCACGGCTCCATGCTGCTCTATGCGCTGCTGCACCTCACCGGCTACGAAGACATGACGCTGGAGGAGCTGAAGAACTTCCGCCAGTTCGGCAGCCGCACGGCCGGGCACCCGGAATACGGCCACGCCGCCGGCATCGAGACCACCACCGGCCCGCTCGGCCAGGGCCTCGCCAACGCCGTCGGCATGGCGCTCGCCGAGCGTCTGCTGAACGCCCGCTTCGGCGACGATCTGGTCGATCACCACACCTATTGCATCGTCGGCGACGGCTGCCTCATGGAAGGCATCAGCCACGAGACGATCTCGCTGGCCGGCCACCTGCGTCTCAGCAAGCTGATCGTCCTCTTCGACGACAACGCGATCTCGATCGACGGCAGCGTCGACCTTGCCTGCTCCGACGACCAGCTCGCCCGCTTCAGCGCCTCCGGCTGGGCGACCGAGCGCGTCGACGGCCACGACCCCGATGCCGTCGCCCGCGCCATCGCCACCGCGCAGAAGAGCGACCGCCCGAGCCTCATCGCCTGCCGCACCACCATCGGCTTCGGCGCCCCCAACAAGCAGGGCACCGCCGCCACCCACGGCTCGCCCCTGGGCGAGGCGGAGATCGCCGCCACCCGCAAGGC
>DATCXZ010000323.1:0-6270 GCA_036570545.1 Kiloniellaceae bacterium | reverse complement strand
GCCAGGCGCCCTTCAGGACGGCGCCGCCGACCAGCGGCCCCGCCTCCCAGGGCTCGGCGCGGGCGGCGTCGATATCGCGCTGCAGTCCGGCAATGCTTCCGGGATCGTTGAGGTCGACGCCGGTAGAGTTCTTCCGCTCCGGCTGGAAGAGGTCGGCCGGCAGCGGAATGCCCGGATGCGGGATGCGGGCGACGCCGCGCAGCTTCGCCGCCGGGTCGGCGACGATCTCGTCGATCGGCAGCTTCTCGTCCTGAATGCGGTTCACGAAGGAGGAGTTGGCGCCGTTCTCCAGCAGGCGCCGCACCAGGTAGGCCAGCAGATCCTCATGGCTGCCGACCGGCGCATAGATGCGGCACGGCAGGTTCATCTTGTCCGGCCCGACGATCTGCTGGTAGAGCGCCTCGCCCATGCCGTGCAGGCGCTGGAACTCGAAGTCCTTCCTATTGTCGGCTGCCTCGAGGATCCAGGCGACCGAGTGCGCGTTGTGGGTCGCAAACTGCGGATAGAAGGCCTCGAGATCGGCCAGCAGGCGCTTCGCGCAGGCGAGGTAGGAAAGGTCGGTCGCCGCCTTGCGGGTGAACACCGGGTAGCCCTCCAGCCCGAGTTCCTGCGCCAGCTTTACCTCGCTGTCCCAGTAGGCGCCCTTCACCAGGCGCACCATGAGGCGGCGCCGGTGGCGTGCCGCCATCGCGGCCAGCCAGTCCAGCAACGGCAGGGCGCGCTTCTGGTAAGCCTGCACGGCAAGGCCGAAGCCGTTCCAGCCTGCCAGGTCGGAGGCTCCTGAAACCGCTTCAATAACATCGAGCGAGAGGTCGAGGCGGTCAGCCTCCTCGGCATCGACGGTGAGGCCGATGCCGGCCACCGCCGCCTCCAGCGCCAGCGCCTTCAGCCGCGGCGTCAGTTCGCTCAGCACGCGCTCGCGCTGTGCATAGACGTAGCGCGGATGCAGCGCCGAAAGCTTCACCGAGATACCGGGCGCATCCACCACGCCCTTCCCCTTCGCCACCTTGCCGATGGCGGCGATCGCCTTGCGATAGGCCTCGAAGTAGCGCTCGGCGTCCTCGGCCGTGTGCGCCGCCTCGCCCAGCATGTCGTAGGAGTAGCGGTAGCCCTTCTTCTCGTTGGCCTTGGCGCGCTCCAGCGCCTCGCCGATGGTGCGGCCCATGACGAACTGCCGGCCGAGGATGCGCATCGCCTGGGTGACGGCGCTGCGAATCACCGGCTCGCCGGACTTGCGCACCATGTCGCGCAGGGTGCCGGCGAAGTCGTGCACCTCGTCGCGGCGCAGCTTCACCACCCGGCCGGTCAGCATCAGGGCCCAGGTCGAGGCGTTGACGAACAGCGAATCGGAGCGGCCGAGGTGGGCCTCCCAGTCTGCCTCGGCGATCTTGTCCTGGATCAGCCGGTCCACCGTCGCCGCATCCGGCACCCGCAGCAGCGCCTCGGCGAGGCACATGAGCACCACGCCCTCGCGGCTCGACAGCTCGAACTCGTGCAGGAAGGCATCGAGACCGCCGAGGCCGACCCGCTCGCGCCGCACCGCTGCCACCAGGCCGCGCGCCTGCTCGGCTATCTTGTCCTGAGAATCGTGCGGCAGGCTGGCGGCATCCAGGAGATGGCGGACCACGGCGGTCTCGTCGCAGCGCAGGTGGTCGCGCAGCCGCTGGCGCAGCGGACCAAGCCCGCCCGCGGCCGCCGGCTCGCCCCCGGCATCCCGCTCGCGGCCTTTGTCCGCGCTCCTGTCGACACTCGTCTCGCGGCTCTCCATGCGTCCCTCGCCCCGGCTTCGGCCTCTGGCAGCGACTGTCCCGCCGATTGGCCGCAGCGTCAAGCGAGCCGGCGGGCAGTTGCGGGCCGGCGCCGCCGCTCAACCGGCCTGCCGCGCAGTGCATGGACAGCCCGCCGCTGGCGCACTAGTGTTGGCCCCCTCGCGCGGGGAGTAGCGCAGGAATTGTAGCGGCACGAACGAAAGGGAGAACTATGACTGGCTGGATGAAGACCCTGGCGCTGGCGGCGGGCATCGCCATGCTGGCCACGACGGCGCTGACGGGCAGCGCGTCGGCTGACACTATCGACGACATCAAGAAGCGCGGCAAGCTGATCGTCGGCGTGAAGGCCGACTACGCGCCCTACGGCTTCCTCGACAGCAGCGGCAAGATCGTCGGCCTGGAGCCGGACCTGGCGCAGGACGTGGCCGACGTGCTGGGGGTCGAGCTGGAGCTGGTGCCGGTGGTGTCGTCCAACCGCATGCAGTTCCTCGAGCAGGGCAAGATCGACCTGATGATCGCCACCATGACCGACACCGCCGAGCGGCGCGGCGTGGTCGACATCATCGATCCCAACCACTATTCGTCGGGCACCAACATCCTGACCAAGGGCAACTTCACGAAGTGGGAGGATCTCAAGGGGGCGCCGGTCTGCGGCATCCAGGGCGCCTTCTACAACCGCAAGACTTCCGAGGAGTTCGGCGCCGAGATCGTCGCCTTCAAGGGCACCGCCGAGGCGCTGACGGCGCTGAAGCAGAACCGTTGCGTGGCCTTCGTCTACGACGACGCCTTCATCGTCTCGCGCCTCGCCGAGGCCGAGTGGAAGGACTGGAAGATGCCGCTGCCGACCATCGACGACGCGCCCTGGGGCGTTGCCGTGAAGAAGGGCGAGCCGGCCTTCGCCGCGCTGATGTCCGGCATGGTGGTGAACTGGCATCTCAGCGGCCGCATCATCGAGCTGGAGAAGAAGTACGGCCTGCAGCCGACGCCCTTCGCCCAGAAGATGCACGAGATGCTGCTCGGCGTGAACCCGTCGATCGAGCGATAGTTTTATCCCTCTCCCCCCGCAGCGCGGGTGGGAGAGGGCCAAACTCCGACTGTCGCCCCCGGGCTTGACCCGGGGGTCCATGGCGCAGCGGCGAGAAGGCCGATCCATGGATGCTCGGGTCAAGCCCGAGCATGGCAACAGAAAATTGGGGAGCGCGGGCGCCTCGGTGGAATCCATCTACGAATGGTTCCGGCAGTTCTACCAGAACACCGGCATCAACCTTACCTTCATCTACGACAGCTACGACCGCGGCCGCCTCATCGACGGCTTCTGGATGACGGTCTGGCTGTCGCTCATCTGCCTGGCCGCCTCGATGGTCATCGGCCTCGCCGGCGCCTGGGCACAGGGCGCGCGTTCGGCGCTGCTGCGGCGCGCCGTGGCCGGCTACATCGAGTTCTTCCGCAACACGCCGCCGCTGGTCCAGCTCTACTTCTTCTACTTTGCGCTGGGCTCGCTCATGCCGACCACCGAGAACCGCTTCGGCCTGCAAGAGCCGATCCTGGACAACTTCGCCTGGGCGGTCATCGCGCTGTCGTTCTTCGCCGGCGCCTTCAACGTGGAGATCTTCCGCTCCGGCATCGAGGCGGTGCCGGACTCGACCAAGGAGGCGGCCGAAGCGCTCGGCTACACCCGCTTACAGACCTACATCTACATCGTCCTGCCGCTCGCCTTTCGCGTCTGCCTCCCGGCGCTGAACAACAACCTGGTGAACCTGGTGAAGACCACGACGCTCGCCTACGCCATCGCGGTGCCGGAGATGCTCTACATGGCGAACCAGATCTGGTCGGACTCGGTGAACGTGCCGGAGATGATGACCTTCCTGCTCATCGCCTACGTCTTCCTGGTCGGCGTGCTGGTCTGGGCCATGCACAGGTGGGAACGGGCGATGCGGCTGCCGGGATTCGGCACATGAGATCTTCCCGCCTCTACGGCACCACCGACCTGCCGGTGCTGCTGCCGGCGCGCCTGCCGGCACCCGCCGCGCCGCCGCGCCTCACCGCCGGCCACGGCCTTGTCCTGCTGACGCTGCTCCTCCTCTCCGCCGGCTTGGCCGAGGCGCAGGGAGCCGCCGAGGCCAGGCGTTCCGCCCTCGCCGCCCTGCTCGACTGGGCACCGCTGCTGCTGGAGGGCTTCGTCTTCAATATCGCGATCTCCTTCCTTGCCATGGCGATCGGCACCGCGGCGGGCGCGGTGCTCGGGCTCATGCAGATTTCGCTGCTGCCGCCACTGCGCGCCGGGTCCTGGTTCGTCACCCAGTTCTTCCGCAACGCGCCCTGGCTGGTGCTGCTGTTCTTCTGCATGTTCCTGCTGCCCTTCGAGATCACGCTCGCAGGATTCACCATCCCCTTTCCCGACTGGATGAAGGCAACCCTCGGCCTTTCGCTGCCGGTCATGGCGAACGTCTCGGAGGTCGTGCGCGGTGCCGTCATCTCGCTGCCCAAGGGCCAGTGGGAAGCCGCCGAGTCGCTCGCCTTCTCGCGCCGCCAGACGCTGTGGGAGATCATCCTGCCGCAGTGCGTGAAAAGAATGCTCCCCCCGTGGATGAACCTCTACGCCATCCTCACCATGGCGACGGTGCTGGCCTCCATCGTCGGCGTCTCCGAGATGATGACCCAGACCGGCCGCGCGCTCGCCGCCGAGAACCGCCCGGACCTGCTGATCCCCTTCTACGCCTTCGTGCTGGTCTGCTTCTTCGCCTACTGCTACCCCATCGCCCTCGCCACCCGCCACCTCGAGCGCCGCTGGCAGGTGAAGCTGTGACTCCTCATCGCCCCTCACCGCTTCTTTACCTGTCATGCTCGGCCCCCGAGCCGAGCATCCAGGGCGACCGCTCCGTCGCTTGCCCTGGACCCTCGGGTCAAGCCCGAGGGCGACAACCAAAAAACTGTCTGGCATGAGACCTCTCCCATGACCTCCTCCCCGACCTGGACTCCCGACCAGCCGATCATCCGCTGCCGCGACGTGCACAAGTCGTTCGGCAGCCTCCAGGTGCTGAAGGGCATCTCGCTGGAGCTTATGAAGGGCGATGTGGTCTGCGTCATCGGGCCTTCGGGCTCCGGCAAGTCGACCTTCATCCGCTGCATCAATGCGCTGACGCCGATGGACGGCGGCTCGATCACGGTCGAGGGGCAGGAGGTGAACGACCCGAAGCTCGACAAGCTGACGCTGCGCCGCAAGGTCGGCATGGTGTTCCAGCAGTACAACCTCTTCCCGCACAAGACGGCGCTGGAAAACGTGATGATGGCGCCGATCAAGGTGTTGAAGGAGGACCGCCGCCAGGTCGAGGAGCGTGCCCGCGCGCTGATCCGCAAGGTGCGATTGGAGGGCAAGGAGTCGTCCTACCCCGGCGAATTGTCAGGCGGCCAGCAGCAGCGCGTCGCCATCGCGCGCTCCCTCGCCATGCGGCCGGACGTCATGCTGTTCGATGAGGTGACCGCCGCGCTCGACCCGGAGACGGTGAAGGAGGTGCTGGTCACCATCCGCCAGCTCGCCGAGGAGGGCATGACCTGCATCCTGGTCACCCACGAGATGGGCTTCGCCCGCGAGATCGCCGACCACATCTACTTCACCGACCGCGGCGTCATCGTCGAGCACGGCCCGCCGGCGACGTTTTTCAAAGAGGCAAAGGACCCGCGGACCAGGGAGTTCCTGAGCCAGATTTTGTGAGCCTTGCCTCTCTTGTTGCGGGGATGGATCGGTAGGGTCGGCGCGAAACACTACCGGCCACCGGCAAGAGAGGGAAGCCTTCGCCATGCCGCGATCACATCACAGCCTCCGCGCGCCCCGAAGCTTCGCGCGCCTCGCGCTCTTTTGCGGCATCCTTCTGGCAATCCTCCCTGCCGCCGCCCCCGCCCATGCGGAGGAGATCGACTGGAAGGCCGGCAAGCTCGGCCACCTGGCGCCGCATATCGGCACCTACCGCTACGACGCCGTGCTCGGCGACCCGGCGGTGAAGGCGACCCTGGAGGCGCTGGTCGGCGCCGACCTGGCGGCGGTCATCGCGACCAACCTCACCGTCGCCGGCCCGATCGACTTCGTCGGCGGCCACCTGGTGCTGCGCGGCCTCGCCCCGCACCAGGGCGGCGAAGAGGAGGCGATCGTGCTCATCAAGATCTTCGACGGCACCCTGCGCGCCGCCCTGCTGCACGAAGGCCGCATGCGCCTCTTCGCCCCCGATGCCGAATATCGCTACCTGCCGCCGCCGCTCAAGGAGTTCGTCCGCCCGCGCGACGACACCTTCTACCCCAGCGCCCCGCCACCCGGCGTCGAATGGCTGCGCGAGCCGCGGGGGTGAGGGGGGCATCACGGATGCATCGTAAGCGTCCGGTGATGGCCGCCTTGCGGAGTGCGGGCTGAATCGCTGAGTTTGCCGGGTGGCATTGAGCCACATGGTTTGCAGCGAGGATAGCCACGTGTCTGTGGAGCGGATGGAGGTTCTGAGCGGCGTGCTGCGCC
>DATCXZ010000322.1:0-7706 GCA_036570545.1 Kiloniellaceae bacterium | reverse complement strand
TGACGCCGGCCGCCGTCGATGCCCTGGTCGCCCGCCGCCGGCCGCCGGTGCTGACCGACGACTACGCGCCGATCGACCGCCTGCTCGGCCGTTTCGACTGAGGCGCCTGGGATGCTGCTCTCCGCCCCACGGTCGCTGCTGCTGCTGCCTTCCGAAGCGCCGGCGGAAGCCGCGCGCACCCTGGCGCTGCTGCGAGCGGCAGCGCAGCGCCTGCAGGTGCCGGCGGTCAGCCTCAACAGCGCGAACTGGCGGGTCGGCCTTGCCACCGGGCGCAATCAGCTCGTCGCGGCCTGTCCGCTCGGCGACGCGGACTTGAAAGCCCTACCCGCCGGCACCACGGTCTTCCTGGTGATAGACTGCCTGCCGGAGGCGGAGCGGCCGGCAGAGAGCGCCTGGCCCGCCATGGCCGCCATCCCGGTAACCGCCGAGATGGTCGTCTTCGAGTGGCTGGAGCGCGGCGCGACCGACGCCTTCCGCGACCTCATCGCGCTGATCAAGTAGAGTCGGCTGATTCAGCAGAGAAGGAGTTTTCCCGCATGATCGTCGAGCAGATCTGGACCGCCAACGCCTACCGCAACTTCAACTACCTGATCGCCTGCCCGGAGAGCGGCGAGGCGCTGGCCATCGACCCGCTCGACCACAAGAAGTGCCTGGCGCGCGCAAAGGAGCGCGGCTGGGAGATCACGCAGATCCTCAACACCCACGAGCACGGCGATCACATCGGCGGCAACAAGGCCATGGTGGCGGCGACGGGAGCCAGGGTGCTGGCACATCGCAACGCCAAGAGCCGCATTCCGGAGATGGACCGCGGCCTGGGCGCCGGCGACGTGGTGACGGTCGGCCGCAGCGTGGAGCTCGAGGTGCTCGACACGCCGGGCCACACCATGAGCCACGTCTGCCTGCTGTCGCGCAGCGACGCGCCGGGCCTCTTCAGTGGCGACACCCTGTTCAATGCCGGTGCCGGCAACTGCCACAACGGCGGCCATCCGAACGAGCTCTATCACACCTTCGCCGAGCAGCTTGCAAAGCTGCCCGACACGACGCGCATCTATCCGGGCCACGACTACATCGCCAACAACCTGCGCTTCACCCTCGACCGCGAGCCGGACAACGGCAAGGCGGAGGCGCTGCTGCGCGAGGTCGATCCCCAGGACACCGACAGGGCGCTGATCACCACCCTCGCGCAGGAGAAGGAGGTGAACGCCTTCTTCCGCCTCACCAGCCCGACGGTGATCGCCCGCCTGCGCCAGGCCTTCCCGGACCTGCCGGATCAGCCGAGCGCGAAGGCGGTGTTCCTGAAGCTGCGCGAGCTGAGGAATAGCTGGTAGTCAATTCTCCTCCGTCACCCTCGGCCTTGAGCCGAGGGTCCAGGGCAAGCGACGGAACGGCTACCCTGGATGCTCGGGTCAAGCCCGAGCATGACGATTGTTGTGTGGCACGAACAGCGAAGCTTCACCCCACTCTGTCCCGCGCGTAGCGGCAGATGGCGCCGACCAGCTTGTCGAGATCGGCCTGCAGCGCCGCGAAGCCGCCGTTCTTCTCGCGGCTCACCTCGTCCATGTAGAGCTTGCGGTTGACCTCGATCTGCAGGCTGTGGCGTCCCGCGGCCGGATCGGCGTAGCGCCGCACCAGCTCGACGCCCTTGTAGGGCTCGTTGATCTTCACCTCGTAGCCCAGGCTGCGCAGTTCGCCCGCGACGAAGGCGGTGAAGGCCGGCTCGCAGGTGGTGCCGTCGCGGTCGCCGAGCACGAAGTCGGCGCGGGCCACGGGGCCGTCCTCGCTGGCGGCGTTGCCGCGGGCCGGCATGGAGTGGCAGTTCACATGCCACACCTTGCCGAAGCGGCGATGAACGTCATCGAGCGCCGTCTCCACCGCCCGATGATAGGGCTTCCAGCAGCGCTCGATGCGGCCGCGCACCTCTTCGACCTCGAGCAGGCGATCGTAGAGCGGCGACCCCGGCGGCATGATGCGCCAGATGAGGCCGACGCCGAGCTCGGTCTTGCGGCTCGGCACCAGCGGGTCCGGCCAGGCCCCGCTCAGCATCGCGGGATCGAGGTCGACGAGGTCGCGATTCGGGTCGATGTAGATGCGTGGAAAGCGGGCGGCGATCAGCGGCGCGCCATGCCCCGGCGCCGAGCCGTAGAGCTCGTCGACGAAGGTGTCCTCGGCGCAGCGCAGCACGGAGAGCGGCGCGATGCTGCGGAAGTCGTCGGGGTACTCGGTGCCGCTGTGCGGACTGTCGAAGACCGCCGGCGCGGCGGCCCCCTCCGGCGCCCGGTAGCGGAAAGCGGACTGCGGATCGATCGCGTTCATGGCCCGAGTGTGTACGGGACTTCGCCGCCAGCGTCCAGCGCCGGGAGGTCCGGGCGGCGGAGGGCGCAAGCTGCCCGCTCTGCGCATGGACCGTCTGCCGAGATGGGGGTGTAAGCCGGGCGGCCTCGCGGCTAGCATGGCCGCGACGTCATCCCCGCCCCTCGAGCAAGCCCGCCCTCCATGGCCGCCCCGCGTTCTTTCGTCGTCGAGCCGATCACCCACGAGCCGGTGCGCGGCATCGTGCTGATGATCTTTGCCGTCTGCACCTTCTCGCTGCTGGATACCACCGCGAAATACCTGGTCCAGAGCTACCCCCTCGGGCAGGTGGTCTGGGCGCGCTATGTCGGCCACGTGGTGCTGGCGGCCGCGCTGCTGCTGCCGCTGCACGGGCGCGGCCTGCTGGTCACCCAGCGTCCCGGCCTGCAGGTGCTGCGCTCGCTCTTTCTCTTCGGCTCCACCTGCGCCAACTTCGCCGCCCTGCAGTACCTGCAGCTCGCCGAAACCTCCTCCATCCTGTTCTCGACGCCCTTCATGGTGGCCATGCTGGCAGTGCCGCTGCTCGGCGAGCACATCGGTCCGCGGCGCTGGGCCGCCATCGGCATCGGCTTCTTCGGCGTGCTCATCGTCGTCCGCCCCGGCCTCGGCCTGGTGCACTGGGCGGCAAGCCTCTCGCTGCTCTGCGCCCTCTTCGGCGCCTGCTACCAGATCTCCACCCGCAAGCTCGCCGGCGTCGACCGCGCGGTGACCACGCAGTTCTACAGCGCCCTCGTCGGCGCCGCGGCGATCACGCCGCTGGTGCCCTTCGTGTGGCAGACGCCCGACCTCACCGGGGCCTTGTTCATGCTCTGCCTCGGCGCCTTCGGCGGCTTCGGGCACTGGCTGCTGATTCTCGCCCACCGCCTGGCACCGGCGCCGATCCTGGCGCCCTTCAGCTACGTCCAGCTCTTGCCGATGATCCTGCTCGGCTACCTGGTGTTCGGCGACTTCCCGGACTTCTGGACCCTGATCGGCGCCGGCGTGGTGCTCAGCAGCGGCCTCTACCTGCTCTACCGCGAGCGCAAGATGAAGCCCGGCCTGCCGCCGTCGGAAATTCCAGGGCGGTAAGGCCTGGCTAGAGCAGATCAGGGTCGGATGGAATCGCCAGAGGCGATCCACCTGACAACGTGAATCCGATCTAGGCCTTCAAGTATCGCTGCATGGGCGCCGTGCGTCCTTCGAGACGCGCGCCCGGGCTTGCGCACGGTCGCGCTCCTCAGGATGAGGTAATCTTTGATGGCACAAAGAAAGATCCTCATGCTGAGGAGCCCGCGTTAGCGGGCGTCTCGAAGCACGCACAACAGTAGTCCAGCACGTCTGGCCCTACAGCGTCACGCCGCCGTCGACGATCATCGCGGTGCCGGTGGTGTAGGCGGCGATGTCGCTGGCCAGGTAGACCGCCATGCCGGCGATCTCCTCCGGCGTGCCGAGGCGGCCGAGGGGCTGGCGGGCGATGAAGGCCTTGCGTGCGGCGGTCGGGTCCGCGAAGGCGGCGATGCGCTCCTCCAGCGACGGCGACTCGACGGTACCGGGGCAGATGCAGTTGCAGCGGATGCCCTGCTGGATGAAGTCGGCCGCCACCGACTTGGTGAGGCCGATGACCGCCGCCTTGCTGGCGCCGTAGACGCAGCGGTTGGGCAGGCCGCGCAGCGACGAGGCGACCGAGGCCATGTTGACGATCGAGCCGCCGCCGTGCTCCAGCATGGCCGGCAGGAAGGCACGGATCATGCGGTACATCGCCTTCACGTTGAGGTCGAAGGAGAAGTCCCAATCCTCTTCCGGGCAGTCCAGGACCGAGCCGTGGTGGACATAGCCGGCGATGTTGCACAGCACGTCGAGCGGCGGCAGCTCGGCGGCCAGCGAATTCACCGCCTGGGCGTCCAGCACGTCGAGCCGGCGCACGGCGATGCCCGGCGTGCCGGCCAGCTCCTCCAGGTGCGCGATGTCGATGTCGGTCGCCAGCACCTCGGCGCCTTCGGCGGCGAAGGCCAGCGCGGTTGCCCGTCCGATGCCCTGCGCCGCCGCCGTCACCAGCGCGGTCTTGCCCGCCAGACTGTCCCCCATGTTCTGTCCCCCATCTTCCTGCGTGAATAGCCCTAATGCGAATGCCGGGGCAGGCTCTTCACCACCTGGTGATAGTGCGTCGCCGGCTCCAGGCAGGCACCCGAGGCGAGCTGTCCGACCGTGCCGCGATAGATCTCCTGCCAGGGCGTCTGGTTCTCCAGCGCGGGCGGCGTGTAGGCCTTGCGGCGCGCGGCGATCTCCGTGTCGCTGAGCAGCAGGTCGACGCGCCTGTTGTTGAGGTCGATGCGCACGCGGTCGCCGGTCTCGATGAGGGCGAGGCCGGAGCCGGCGGCGGACTCCGGCGAGGCGTTGAGGATCGAGGGGCTGCCCGAGGTGCCGCTCTGGCGGCCGTCGCCGATGGTCGGCAACTCGATGATGCCGGCCTTGATGAGCGCGTCGGGCGGCTGCATGTTCACCACCTCGGCCGATCCGGGATAGCCGATCGGCCCGCAGCCGCGCACGAAGAGGAGGCAGTTCTCGTCGATCGCCAGCGCCGGATCGTTGATGCGGCGGTGATAGTCTTCCGGCCCCTCGAAGACGATGGCACGGCCCTCGAAGACGTTCTCGTGGCCGGGACGGCAGAGATAGCGCTCGCGAAAGGCGGGGCCGATCACCGACGTCTTCATGATCGCGGAGTCGAAGAGGTTGCCGCCGAGCACCACGAAGCCTGCCTCTTCCATCAGCGGATCGTGGTAGGCGCGGATGACGTCGCGATCGGCCGCGACGGTCGCCCTGTGCAGCTCGCCCATGGTCTTGCCGGCGACGGTGAGCGCGTCGTTGTCGATCCTGCCGGCGCGGATCAGCTCGCCGATGACGGCGGGCACGCCACCGGCGCGGTGGTAGCCTTCGCCCAGATACTCTCCCGCAGGCTGGCAGTTCACCAGCAGCGGAATGTCGTGGCCGTGGGTCTGCCAGTCCTCGATGGAAAGCGCGACGCCCATGTGGCGCGCAATGGCGTTGATGTGGATCGGGCAGTTGGTCGAGCCGCCGATCGCCGAGTTCACTACGATGGCGTTCTCGAAGGCGGCGCGCGTCAGGATCTTCGACGGCGTCAGCTCCTCCCAGACCATCTCGACGCTGCGCCGGCCGGTCTCGTAGGCCATCTGGCCGCGCTCGCGGTAGGGCGCCGGGATCGAGGCGGCGCCCGGCAGCATCATGCCCAGCGCCTCGGCCAGCGAGTTCATCGACAGCGCCGTGCCCATGGTGTTGCAGTGCCCGGCGCTGGGCGCCGAGGCGGCCACCATGCCGATGAAGGACTCGTAGTCGATCTCGTTGGCGGCGTAGAGCCGCCGCGCTTCCCAGATGACGGTGCCGGAGCCGACCAGCTTGCCGTTCCAGTGGCCATCCAGCATCGGCCCGGCGTTCATGGCGATGGCCGGCATGTCGACGGTCGCCGCCGCCATCAGGCAGGCCGGCGTAGTCTTGTCGCAGCCGGTGGTGAGGATCACGCCGTCGATCGGATAGCCGTGCAGGATCTCGACCAGGCCGAGGTAGGCGAGGTTGCGGTCGAGCGCCGCCGTCGGGCGCCGGCCGGTCTCCTGGATCGGATGCACCGGAAACTCGAAGGCGATGCCGCCGGCGTCGCGGATGCCGTCGCGCAGGCGGCGCGCCAGTTCCATGTGGATGCGGTTGCAGGGAGAGAGGTCGCTGCCGGTCTGCGCGATGCCGATGATCGGCCGGCCGGAGGTCAGCTCCTTCTGGGTGAGGCCGTAGTTCAGGTAGCGCTCCAGGTAGAGCGCCGTCATGCCGGGATTGTCCCGGTCGTTGAACCAGCTCTGGCTGCGCAGGCGCCGGTCCATCCTGGCGATCTTCACGGGGTCCCTTCCTCCTGAGTCCGCTTCACGCTGAGTCCACTTCGTGCCGAGTCCGCTTCGCGGTGGGGCCGCTCTACGTCTTCTCCGCCCCCTCGAGATCGCGGGGACGGACGAAGGCGAGCAGCCGCGCCGGGTTCTGTCCCAGTGCCGGCCAATCCTCCACCCGGAACCGCGCCAGCGCGGCGGTCGGGAACTTCTCCGTCAGCAGGCGCCCCGCCGCGCCCTGCCCTCCGGCCAGCGCGACGGCCAGGTGGTGCAGCCCGGGATTGTGGGCGACGAGCAGAATGCGGCCGTGGTCCGTGCCTTGGCGGCGAAGCACCGTGAGCAGGCGGCTCGGCGGCGCCAGATAGAGCGTCTTCAAGTAATTAGTTTCGGGCGCCGATGCTAGCGCTGTCAAGAGCAGTTCCACCGTTTCCACCGCGCGCCTGGCGGTGGAGCAGAGCACAAGATCCGGCGCCAGATCCTCCTCGGCGAGCAAGCGCCCCATCAGCGCGGCCGCCCGCCGCCCGCGCGCAGCCAGCGGACGGTCGAAATCGCCGAGAGTCTTGTCTTTCCAATCCGATTTGGCGTGGCGCAAGAGCAGCAGTTCGGGCATGTCCGCTTCCAATCGGCATCGTCAGCCGCGCCTGGCGAGACGCGGCGACTGCAATAAAACTGTCACATTACAGCACTTGCCGTGCGCCCGGCATTTTCGCGACAGTAGCAACTAGACAACTGTGCCGGGTCGTCTAGCGCTGCTTCGCGCCTGCGCTGTCGGGGCCGGGTCGGGTAGCGGCGACACCCTAATCGATGGACGGGACGGCCAACAACCGGGAAGCACCCGGCGTGTGAGGCGGAAGGAGCCGATGGCGAAAGTCGAGGCGGGCGACACACCGACCGGAGCATCGGCTGCGGTGGAGATCGAGCTGAAGCTGTGCGGCGAGCCGGCGGTGCTGGAGCGCCTGTGGCAGGCTCCGCTGTTGCGCCGCCCCGGCGCCGCGGCGCCGCGCGTGAAGCAGCTCGAAAACGTCTACTACGACACCGTGGATCTCAGGCTGCGCCGCCGCGGCCTCGCCTTCCGCATCCGCCGCGACGGCAACCGCTTCATCCAGACGGTGAAGGCCGGCGACACCGCCGCCTCCGCCGTGCTGAGCCGCGGCGAGTGGGAGGGCGAAGTGCCGTCGCCGGAACCGCAGCCGGACCTTGTCGACGATCCGCAGATCCGCGCTGCCCTCGGCCTCCTGCTGCCGGGCGAGCTGCGCCCCATCTTCACCACCCGGGTGCGCCGCGAGATCGTCGAGCTGAGCGGCACCGATTCCGCCGGCCGGCTGAAGATCATCGAGGCCGCCTTCGATCTCGGCGAGATCGCGGCGGCCGATGCACGCGAGCCGCTCGCCGAGATCGAGCTGGAGCTGCGCGAGGGCTCGCCCGCCGCTCTCTTCGAGCTCGCGCTGGCCCTGCAGGAGGTCGCGCCGACGCGGATCGAGACGCGCAGCAAGT
>DATCXZ010000321.1:0-6357 GCA_036570545.1 Kiloniellaceae bacterium | reverse complement strand
GCTCGGCAAGGGCCTCCGGCAGCAGCCCGGCCATGGTGGCGAGGAAGTCGGCCGAGTAGCGGCTGTCCGCGCCGCCGTCCGGCCAGGCGACAGCGAGGCCGCGGCCCTCGTCGAGCACGCTCGCCGCGCTGCCCTGCACGTCCTCGTCGAGGGCGAAGGTGTCGACGCGGCGCTGCAGCGTCGTGGGGTCGAGGCTCGCGGGGTCCTGCCCGTGATCGCGCAGCCAGAACCAGGGAAAGCGGCTCTGGCGCTCGTTATCCCAGCGCAGCAGCAGGCCATCGGCCTGCAACTCGGCTTCGGTAATTCTCGGCATGCGTGCGGCGCCCTCCTCCAGCACGGTAGACTGTCTCCCCGGAACAGTCTAGCAACTGGCCTCCCGGGGAAAAGCAGAGAGTTTTCCGCCGGCACGCCTAGCACCTCGCCAGCACTTCACCAGCACTTCAAGGGAACCAGCATGCGCAGCGATCGTCAGGCCCCGCGGGGCAGCCTCCATAGCCTCACCCTCGAGTCCGCCCTGCTGCGCGACAACCTGCTGGGCGACCCGACCCGGCGCGACGTTCCCGTCTACCTGCCGGCCGGTCACGACGGCAAAGATCTACCGCTGCTGGTCGACCTCGTCGGCTTCACCGCCGGCGGCCCCGTGCACCTCAACTGGAAGAACTTCGGCGAGAACCTGCCCGAGCGGCTCGACCGCCTCATCGCCGCCGGCGAGATGCCGCCGGTGGTCGTCGCCTTCCCCGACTGCTTCACGCGCCTGGGCGGCAACCAGTACATCAATTCCGCCGCGACGGGCCCGTGGGAGGATATCCTGCTGCAGGAGGTGGTGCCGCTGGTCGAGCAGCGCTTCGGCTGCGGCGGCGCCGGGCGGCGCGGCGTGTTCGGCAAGTCCTCCGGCGGCTACGGCGCCATCGCCCATGCGCTGAAGCACGCCGACTTCTGGGCCGCCGCCGCCTGCCATTCCGGCGACATGGGCTTCGAGCTCTGCTACCTCCCGGAGATGCCGGCGACGCTGCGCGCGCTCGACAAGAAGGACGGCTCGATCGAGAAGTTCATCGTCGACTTCGAGGCCGGGCCGAAGTGGTCGGGCGGCGACATCCACATCCTCATGAGCCTCGCCATGTGCGCCACCTACGATCCCGACCCGGACGCCTTCTGCGGCGTGCGCCTGCCGGTCGACCCGCAGACCTGCGAGGTGATCCCCGAGCGCTGGGCCAACTGGCTGCAGTGGGACCCGGTCGTGCTGGCCGGGCGGCACGCCGGGGACCTGAAGAAGCTGAAGGCCCTGTGGATCGACTGCGGCAGCCGCGACCAGTACAACCTCGTCTACGGCGCGCGCCGCCTGCACCGCCTGCTGGAGGCGCAGGCCGTGGCGCACGTCTACGAGGAGTTCCCGGACAACCACTCCTCGGTCGACTACCGCATGGACCGCAGCCTGCCGTTTCTCGCCAAGGCGCTCGCCTAGCCGCCCCCCAAGGCCGCCCCTTGCATTGTACTCCATATGTGAGTACCTTTCGGAGGGTTCAGACAAGGGAGAACGGCCATGTCCCGAGCGGCAGAAACCAAGGATGACCGGCTGCAGGTGCGCCTCGACGCCGAGTCGAAGAGCGTGCTCCAGCGCGCGGCCAGCTACCGGCACAAGACGGTCAGCCAGTTCGTCCTCGCGACGGCGCTGGAAGAGGCCGAGAAGGTGATCCGGGAGAACGAGATTGTCACTCTGTCCGGTCCGGGCTGGAAACTCTTCTATGATGCCCTGACCAATCCGCCGGCACCAAATCCGGCCCTGCGCAAGGCCTTCGCCAAGTATAAGAAGGCGACCGGATGAAGCGGGGGCTTGCCCCCTGGGAGATCACAGCGCTCGACAGCAAGGTGCACGATCGCGCGGCATTCTCTTGCGGGGCGCCCGAACTCGACCGCTATATCCGGGAGCATGCCTCGCAGGACGTGAAACGCGATGTGGCGCGAGTCTTTGTCGCTGTGCAGGCCGGGGCGCCAACTCTGTGCGGCTACTACAGCCTGAGCGCCGCCAGCTTCCAGAGGGACAGCCTCCCGGCAAACCAGGCAAAGCGTTTGCCTCGCTACCCCGTGCCGGCCGTGGTGCTCGGCCGGTTGGCTGTGGACGAGAGCAAGAGAGGCCAGGGGCTGGGCGCTTTCCTGCTCATGGACGCTCTCGATCGCGTCCTGCTGGCGACTCAAACGCTGGCAGTCCATGCAGTCATCGTCGATGCGCGCGACGACACGGCAGCCGCCTTCTATCGCAAGTACGGGTTCATCCCGTTCAACGATCGACAACGTCGGCTGTTCTTGCCAATGGCGACGATCCGAGGGCTGGCCGACGGATGATCTGGTCCCGTTCTGTAACGCAGCTTTGTTTGGGCTACAGGTCCGAAAAAGAAAGGCCACCGCAAGCGGTGGCCCAAGTTTAGGGAGGAAACGCCCCGTGGGGCGTCCGGACGACGCAAAGCGTCGCCCGAACCCTTATATGTCTATTCCTTCGGCAGGAATCAAGGCCAGTTCTACGAGCGGCTGTTAATTAGGCAGATGCCTGCGCAACAGGCACCCTTCTGCGGCAAGATTGCAACGGTTGCGGCTTACGCCTGCCGCCGCCACCTCTCGCTGTCACCCTCGGGCTTGACCCGAGGGCCCATGGCAGGGCTTGGCGCTCGGCCTGCCATAGGCCCCGGCTCGCGCTCGCTCACGCTCGCTTGGCCGGGGTGACGGCAGTGAGTCTCGGCGATGAGCGCCGGGACGACAGTTGTGCTTATGGAGCCGGCGCCGGCTGGTCGGGCGCCAGACCCGCCGGCACCTCGCCGGCGGCCAGGGCGTCGAACTCGCGGGCGATCGCCATGGCGCCCTCCAGGTCGTGGCGCTGCAGCAGCGCCCAGACGATGTCCATGTTGGCGCGAACGCTCGCTTCGCCGGCGAGGAAGGCGAGGCCGTACCAGCGATAGGCCTCGACGTAGTCGCGCTTGACCGCGAGGCCCTCGGCATAGAGGAAGCCGAGGATCTCCATGGCCTGCGGGTCGCGCCGCTCCACCGCGCGCCGGCGCACCATCGCGACCTCTTCCGGACCGAACTCTGCCGGCACTGCGGTCTCCAGGAAGCTCTGCCAGGCGGCGTCTTCCGGAGTCCGCAGCGGTCCCTGCGGGTCGGGCAGAGCGGTCACCACCGGCCGCTCGGCCTCCTCCGCGCACCAGTTCGGCGGCCGCCGCGCGTGATCGCAGACGTAGAGCCGCATGGCCGTGGTCGCGTTGTGCCACAGCGAATGTTCCCAAGGCGAGGCGGGAGGGGGAGAAGCCGAAGGAGATGAGGCGGCATGGTTCTCGGCCGCCGTCGCGGCCTGGTTCTCCGCCGCTGTCGCGGCATGGTTCTCCGCCGCCGTCGCGGCCGGAACCGCCGGCATCAGCGCGAGCCAGCCGAGCAGCAGAAGAAAGCGGAAAGAGAGAAGGCGTCGCATGGAGGGGTCGCTCTGCTTCGCTGGACCAGCCCCGGCCGGGCCGCCCGGCATCCGCCTCAGCAGGCGTTGGCGGCGGCGGGGCGGTGGGCCTCCAGCGCGCCGGGAAGCACCGCCAGAACGTCGTCGATGAACTGGCCCTGGGCGAGCGGCTGCCAGGCCGCATCGAGCGCGTAGTACCAGCCCTGCGACTTGCCGATGGCGCAGATCAGGCACTGGTGATCGTAGTCGAGCAGAGCGATGACCAGGTCGCCGCCATCCGTCTCGACCGGAACGCAGGCGCCGGCCAGGCCACGATCCACGAGCTCGCAGCCCCGGTTCAGCAGGACATGGATGTCCGCGCGGGTAAAGTCCAGGTGACCGATCGGCAACACCGACATGGGTGTCTCCACGTTTCGACGCAGTGCCGTTTACCTTGCTGCGTAAAGGTAAGGATGTGGTAAACGCGCCGGACAGGCCGGCACGATCGGCGGATCTGCTGCGAGTCGGTGCTTAAGGGAAGGTTAGTCGCGGAAGTTCTCGTACTGCAGCGGCTGGTCGATCTTCAGGCTCTTCACCAGCGCGATGGCATCCTGCAGGTCGTCGCGCTTCTTGCCGGTGATGCGCAGGCTGTCGCCCTGGATGGCCGCCTGCACCTTCAGCTTGCTGCCCTTCAGCTCCTTCACGATGCGCTTGGAGACTTCCTGGCCGATGCCCTGCTTGATGGTGACGAGCTGGCGCACCGTGTTGCCGGCGGCCTTCTCCGGCTTGCCGAGATCGCAGGCGCTGGCCTCGATCTTGCGCCGCGTCAGATAGGTGCTCAGCAGCTCGTGCATCTGGCGCAGCTTCAGGTCGTCGTCGGCGACGATGGTGAGCACCGCCTCCTTGCGCTCGATGGAGCACTTGGAGCCCTTGAAGTCGTAGCGCGTGGCGATCTCGCGCTGCATGCCGGCGATGGCGTTGTCGACCTCGTTGAGGTCGGTCTCGGAAACGATGTCGAAGGACGGCATGGCTGGCTTTCCTGTTTGCTGTGATGCGACCCCTTCGGCAGCCCCGCGCGGTGCGATTCGCCGAGCCCCGATTCTACGCACTTCGGCCGTCAGGTGAAGGACCTGTCGCTTAGGAAATCGTTAACCAGCGGAGCCTATGGTTTTACTGGGTACGAGTAGCCTGAGCTGGAGCTCCGATGGCGACCACGGTTGGACCTGAGCACCTGCGGGATTTCGAGCGCCGCCGTTCGCTGCGCTTCATCCTGCCCCACCAGGAAGACATCACGCTGATCGTCGACGGCAAGCCGTACCGGGGCAAGCTGGAGGACGTGTCGATCGGCGGCGCCAAGCTGCGCATGGAGACTGCGGTGCCGCAGTCCGACGACGTGCGGCTGGAGCATGCGGTCGCCGGCACCATCGAAGACGTCAGCCTGTGGCTTCGCGGCGACACCATCGGCATCGCCTTCGCGCTGAGCGATCCGGCCCTCGAGCTGATCTCGCTCTGCCTGCGCCAGGGCCTGCCCGGCGGCACCTTCGCCGCCTGACCTCGGTCAACATCGTCAATCTCGTACCTCATCCTGAGGAGGCGCGTCAGCGCCGTCTCGAAGGATGCGCCACGGACCCGGATGACTTTGCAACGGGCTGCTAGCTGCTTTCGCGCTTCACGATCTCGGTGATCTCGATGGCGATGCGGTCCTCCACCACCACCACCTCGCCCTTCGCCACGAGCTGATCGTTGATGCGCATCTCGATCTCGTCGCCGAGGCCGGTGTCGAGCTCGACCACGGCGCCGCGGCCCATGCGCAGGAGCTGGCTGACCGGCATGGAGGCGGTGCCGAGGATGGCATAGGCCTCCAGCGACACCTCGTGGATCGCCGGCATGCGCAGCGCGGGCTTGGCCGCGCCGGCGGCGGGCGCGGCCGCTTCCGGCGCCGCTTCGCCCTCCGGCTCCGCTTCGCCTTCCGCCGCCATGGCCTCCCATTCCGCCATCATGGCGTCCTGGTCGGCATCGCCGCCCTCTTCCGACGCCGACACCTCCCCCTCCGGCCCCTCCGGCGCCTTCCCGGCGGCCTCGGCTGGCTTCGCAGTCTTCTTGTCGTCCTCGTCCGGCATCTCTTGCTCGCTTTGAAACAAGCCTGATGATAGGAGAGCCGCCGCCCCGGCGCAAAGCGATCCTGCGATGCCTTACCGGCGCCGCCCCGCTATGGCAGATTGGCGCCCAAGACCGGCCATTCCCCGACTCGAGGCAGAGCCCCCTTGTTCACCCACTTCGTCTTCGGCAGCAACGATCCGGCCGCCGCGCAGGCCTTCTACGACGCCGTTCTCCCGCTGCTCGGCTTCCGCCGCCGCGAGGCCGGCGGCGGCGCCGTCGCCTTCGCGCACCAGCACGGGTTCCCCCACGTCGTCATCCGGCGTCCCGCCGACGGCCGCCCGTTCCAGCGCGGCAACGGCTATCATGTCGCCTTCCTGGCCCCCGACGAGGAGACGGTGCAGCGCTTCCACGCCGCCGCCCTGGACAACGGCGGCAGCGACGAGGGCGGCCCCGGGCTGCGCCGCTTCTACGCGCCGGACTACTACGGCGCCTACCTGCGCGACCCCGACGGCAACAAGCTGCAGGCGGTGACCTACCTCGACGGCCGCAAGGCAGGCCCCGGCGGCGACATCGTCTCCCACATCACCCTGGGCAGCGACGATCCGGACGCCGTCGGCCCCTTCTATGAAGGCGCGCTGGCGGCGCTCGGCCTGGTGCGGCTGCCGGCGGAGGAGAGCGAGAACGTCGACCGCGCCTTTGGCCACGCCGGCTGCGCCCTGCCCGTCGTCTTCCCCCAGACCACCTTCGACGGCCGTCCCGCCGCCCCCAGCCACGGCAGCTACGCGGTGCTGCGCGCGCCGAGCCGCCAGGCGGTCGAGGCCTTCCACCGCCAAGGCCTGCGCCTC
>DATCXZ010000320.1:0-7783 GCA_036570545.1 Kiloniellaceae bacterium | reverse complement strand
ACAGCCGCGGCGGGTGCGCCGCCGTTCGCGCGCCTGGCGGTCGCCGCTCACCCGCCGCATTCTGACCATCAACGTGCTGGTGCTGCTGATCCCGGTGCTCGGGCTCATGCACCTCGACCAATACCGCGACAGCCTGATCGCGGCCGAGATCGACTCCCTGCGCATCCAGGCGCGCGCCTTCTCGCTCTCCCTCGGCAGCACCGCCGTGGTCGCTACCCAGGTCGGCGACGAGCGGCTGCTGCCGGAGGTGACCAGAAACCTGATGCGCGTGCTGCTGGTCGATACCGGCGTGCGGGCGCGCATTTTCGCGCGCTCCGGCGAGATACTGGCCGACAGCTTTGTCCTCGGCGGCCCCGGCGGACAGGTCCAGATCCGATCGCTGCCGCCGGAACCGGAAGGCGGGCTCGGCCTGCTGCGACGTCTGCTGAACCTGGTCGGGAAGTGGCTGCCCGGCGAGGACAACTTTCCGCTCTATCGCGAGGCGCCGGAGCAGCGCGCGTCAGACTACGGCGAAGTGACGGGGGCGCTGGCCGGCCACAGTCCCGGCATGGTGCGACTCGATCGCCAGAGCCGCCTGGTGTTGTCGGTTGCCGTGCCGGTGCAGCGCTATCGCCAGGTGCTCGGCGCGCTCATGCTGTCGAAGGACGGCACCGAGGTCGATGCCGCGGTCGACGATCGCCGACGCGACATTCTTATCGTCTGCGGCGTCGCCTTCGCCGTCACCGTGCTGCTGTCGTTCTACCTGGCCGGCACCATCGCGCGACCGATCCGCCGTCTCGCTCGGGCCGCCGACCAGGTGCGCTCCGGCAAGGGTCGCCAGTTCGAGCTTCCCGACTTCAGCCGCCGCGGCGACGAGATCGGCGACCTATCGGATTCGCTGCGCGCAATGACCGACGCGCTCTGGGCCCGGCTCGACGCCATCGAGGCCTTCGCCGCCGACGTTGCGCACGAGATCAAGAACCCGCTGAGCTCGCTGCGCAGTGCGGTGGAGACCGTTGCGCGGGTGGAGGATCCCGACCAGCAGAAGAAGCTGATGTCGATCATCCTTGACGATGTGCAGCGGCTGGATCGTCTGATCAGCGACATCTCCGACGCCTCACGCCTCGACGCCGAGTTGTCGCGCGCCGAAACCGACACTGTCGAGCTCGGCGAGCTGCTGCACGCGCTCGTGGAGGTGCAAGAGGCGGGCGAGCGTGTCGACGGCCCGTGCTTCCGTCTCGACGTGCTCGACCATCAGGACCTTGCTGTGCCCGGGATCGAGGGCCGCCTCGGCCAGGTGTTCCGCAACCTCATCAGCAACGCTGTGACCTTCTCACCGCCCCGCGGCACCATCCGACTCTCCGCGCAGCGCCAGGCGGGCACCGTGGTGATCACCATCGCGGATGACGGCCCCGGCATTCCAGAGGGCAAGCTGGAGGCCGTGTTCCAGCGCTTCTACACCGAGCGGCCGGCGGGTGAGAAGTTCGGCACTCACTCCGGCCTGGGTCTCAGCATCTCGAAGCAGATCGTCGAAGCGCATGGCGGCAGCCTCCACGCCGAGAACCGTCACGACGACAGCGGCCGTGTCTGTGGCGCCCGCTTCGTCGTCCGCCTGCCGGCGGAATAGGCGCAGACAATGAACGGCACGCCCAACCTGTCCTGCCCGCCTGCCATGCTGTTTCACGCAACCGCCGTCATGTTGCCGGATGCGCAGCTCGGCGACTGGGCGGTGCTGCTGCGCGGGCCTTCGGGCGTCGGCAAGTCCGACCTCGCGCTGCGCCTGATCGACCGCGGCGCTGTTCTGGTCAGCGACGATCAGACCCTGCTCAGCGTCGCTGGCGGTCGACTGGTCGCCGCGCCGCCGGCCGCTATCGCGGGGCGGCTGGAAGCACGTGGCCTCGGCATCGTCGATCTGCCGCATCGTGTAGGCGTGCCTGTCGCCCTTCTCGCCGATCTGCGTCCGGCTGTCGAGATCGAGCGACTCCCGGAAGCGGCGGAGGAGGTTCTTTCCGGCGTCGCGATCCGGCGCATCGACCTCGACCCGGCGCAGCTATCGGCACCGGAGAAGCTCCGCCTTGCTCTGCGGCAGGCGGCTTCGCATATACTGCGCGGCGGTCGGGCGGACATGACCGCAGCGGACGAAGCGGGCGAGGGCATGAGCGACAGAACGTTGATGGATGCGGACCGCGCCGAGGCGCTGCCGGCCGGCGGTAGCACGCGGGTCGTGCTGGTCACCGGCATGTCCGGGGCGGGGCGGTCGAGCGCGCTGCGGGTGCTCGAGGACGAGGGCTACGAAGCAATCGACAACCTGCCGCTCAGCCTGTTGAGCGGCGTGGTGAACGAGGTCGGCCTGCAGCGGCCGATCGCCGTCGGCGTCGATATCCGCAACCGCGACTTCGCGGTGGGCCCGGTGCTCCAGCAGCTCGATAGCCTCGCCGCCAATCCGCGTTTTGCCCTCACGTTGTTGTTCGTTGACTGCGACGACGAGGTGCTCGTTCGCCGCTATACCGAGACGCGCCGTCGCCACCCGCTTGCCCAGGGCCGGCCGGTGGCGGACGGCATTGCGCTCGAGCGCCGACTGGTGGCGCCGCTGCGCGAGCGGGCCGACTTGGTGATCGACTCCTCCCAACTCACGCCGGCCGACCTGCGCCGGCAGCTCGTCGCCCGCTTCGGTCTCGCCGATACCCTCGGCATGGCCGTCTTCGTCACCTCGTTCTCCTATCGGCAGGGCCTGCCGCGCGAGGCCGACCTCGTCTTCGACGTCCGCTTCCTTGCCAATCCGTACTATGTTCCGCAATTGAAGCCGCTCAGCGGCCAGGACGCGGCGGTGGCCGACTACGTGACTCGGGACCCCGGCTTTCAACCCTTCTTCCGCCAGCTCACCGACATGCTGACCGGCCTGCTGCCGCGCTACGAGCGCGAGGGCAAGAGCTACCTCACCATCGCGGTCGGCTGTACCGGCGGGCGCCACCGCTCGGTTTTCCTGGCTGAACGGCTGGCTGCCTGGCTCGGCGAGAGCGGCCGGCCTGCCCGACTTACCCACCGCGACATCGCGCGCGACCCGGCCCGCGCCGCCGACAGCCGATGAGCCCCCTCACGAGCGGCGAGTTGACCCTGGCCGGCGATTGGTCCCTTATCATGGCGGCAACGGCAGGATCGCCCGCGCGCCGCCGGCGCGGGCCCGGCCGGCCGTCGTGGCGAGCATGGAGCATGGGATGATCGGTCTGGTCTTGGTAACCCACGGACGCTTGGCGGTCGAGTTCGTCCAGGCGCTCGAGCATGTCGTGGGCCCGCAGCAGAACGTGGCGGCAATCTGCATCGGCCCGGAAGACGACATGGAGCAGCGCCGACAGGACATCATCGACGCGGTGGCGGCGGCGGACGAAGGCGATGGCGTTGTGCTGCTGACCGACATGTTCGGCGGCACGCCCTCGAACCTGGCGATCTCGGTGCTCGACAAGGGGCAGGTGGAAGTCATCGCCGGCATCAATCTGCCGATGCTGATCAAGCTGGCTGGCCTGCGCAGTTCGGCGACGCTGTCGGAGGCGGTCACCCAGGCGCAGCTTGCCGGGCGCAAGTACATCAATGTCGCCTCGCAATTGCTGGACGCAGACAAAGGCTGACGGTGTTGCGATGACGGGAAAACTTGACAGCCCGGCAAGCGAAGCCGCCGCCCCGTCGTCTGCGCGGCGGACAGTGACGGTGTCCAACCAGAAGGGGCTGCACGCGCGCGCCGCTGCCAAGTTCGTGAAGCTGGCGGAACAATTCGATGCGCAGGTCACCGTGGAGAAGAGCGACACGCGTGTTCCCGGCTGCTCCATCATGGGACTCATGATGCTGGCCGCGGGGCCGGGCTGCGACATCGATATCGAGGCGAGCGGGCCTCAGGCCCGACAGGCTGTGGACGCGCTGGCGCAACTGGTGGCCGGCAAGTTTGATGAAGACGGATAGGAAGAACAAGAAGGCCCGGGAGGAGCTTGTGCTCGAGGGGCTCGGCGTGGCGCCGGGCGTGGCGATCGGGCCTGCCTATGTGCGCGAGGCCGGCGATCTCCAAGTCGTCGAGTACCACATCCCCGCCAGCAAGGTGAAAGCCGAGAAAGCGCGGCTCGCCGGGGCCGCCGCGAAGGCGGTGCGCCAGGTCGGCAAGCTGAAGGCCAAGGCCATCGGCATCCACGGGCTGGCCGCCGAGGAACTCGGCTACCTGCTGGAAGCCCACCTGCAGATGCTGAACTCGAGGCGCCTGATCGGCGGCATCGAACGCCGCATCGAGACCGACCGCCGCAACGCCGAATCGGCCGTGATGGCCGAGATCTCCGCCATTGCGCAGGAGTTCGCGGCGATGGAGGACAGCTATCTCGCCGCTCGCGCCGAGGATGTGCGCGAGGTCGGCCACCGCATCCTGCGCTGCCTCACCGATGTCAACTTCCACGGCTTCAGCGGCCTCGACAAAGGCAGCATCGTCATCGCCGAGGAGGTCTCGCCGGCCGATACCGCCCTCATGGACCCGCGCGAGATCGGTGGCTTCGCCTCCGTGCTCGGCGGCGCCGAGGGCCACACCGCGATCATGGCGCGCTCGCTCGGCCTGCCGGCCGTGGTGGGCGTGCCGGGCCTGCTGCCGACGGTGCGTTCCGGCGACATGCTGATCGTCGACGGCAGCAACGGCCTCGTCATCGTCAATCCGACGGCCGCCCGGCTCGCCGGCTATGGGCGCCGGCTCAAGGACATGGCGAAGGAGGTCCGTGCGCTCGCCCGCCTGCGCGACGTGCCGGCGAACACGCGCGACGGGCAGCGCGTGACCCTGCAGCTGAACCTCGAGCTGCCGCGCGAGATGGAGCAGGCGGCGGAGGCGGGCGCCGAGGGGATCGGCCTGCTGCGCACCGAATTCCTGTACATGAACCGCCCCGACCTGCCGGACGAGGAGGAGCAGTATCGGACGCTGGCGGATATCGTGCGTGCTATGGGCGGCCGTCCGGTGACCGTGCGCACGCTCGACGTGGGCGGCGAGAAGCTCGCCACCTCCCTGGGCGAGCAGATCGGCGAGTCGGTGAATCCGGCGCTCGGCTTGCGTGCCATCCGCCTGTCGCTGCGGGAGCCGCAGCTCCTCCGCCCGCAGCTTGCAGCCATGCTCCGCGCCGGCGTGCACGGGCCCCTGCGCATTCTGCTGCCGATGATCACCACTCCGGGCGAGGTGCGCGCCGTGCGCAAGGAGCTGGAGAAAACCGCCCGGCGCCTCACCCGCCGCGGCGTGGCTATTGCCGATCCGCTGCCGCCGGTCGGCGTCATGATCGAGGTGCCGGGCGCTGCCCTGGCCGCCGACTCGCTGGCGCAGGCGGCCGATTTCTTTGCCATCGGCACCAACGACCTCACCATGTATACCCTCGCCATCGACCGCGGCGAGGAGCGCGTGGCCTACCTCTACAACCCGCTGCATCCGGCGGTGCTGCGGCTCATCCAGTTCACCGTCGAGGCCGCCCTGCGCCAGCGCATACCGGTCTCGGTGTGCGGCGAGATCGCCGGGGACCCTCGCTTCACCGCCCTGCTCGTCGGCCTCGGCGTGCGCGAGCTGTCGATGACCGCCAAGTCGATCCCCCGCGTGAAGAGTCGCATCCTCTCGATCGACATGCAGGCGGCCGGACAGCGCGCCAGGATGATCATGGAGCAGTTCGACAGTGGGCGCATCGCCGCCCTCCTCGACGATTTCAATGAGATGGCCGGCTAGATCGGATCATTGTCAGGTGGAACCGCGGCGCGGTTCCACCTGACAATGATCTGCTCTAGAGACGGCGGCCGCTCCGCTTCGCCGGCCCGGCCCGGATAATGCCCCAGTCCATCGCCGCATGGCCCGTCCCGGCGGTCTTGCGGCCTGGCGCCGGGGCTGTTACATCCTCCGCTCGATTCTTCATCCGGGCGCCCCTGCGCGCCCGTTCCGGCGGGCCGGTCCGTCCCGGCGGCCCCTTAAGGCGACTTTAGGAAGGACAGCATGGCGGAATTCACCGACTACGTGGTGGCGGATATCTCCCTGGCCGCCTGGGGCCGCAAGGAGCTCGAGATCGCCGAGACGGAGATGCCGGGTCTCATGGCGCTGCGCGAGGAATTCGGCAAGGAGCAGCCCCTGAAGGGCGCCCGCATTGCCGGCTCGCTGCACATGACCATCCAGACCGCCGTCCTCATCGAGACCCTGCAGGCGCTGGGCGCCGAGGTGCGCTGGGCCTCGTGCAACGTGTTCTCGACCCAGGACCACGCCGCGGCGGCGATCGCCGCGACCGGCACCCCGGTGTTCGCCTTCAAGGGCGAGAGCCTGGAGGACTACTGGGAATTCACGCACCGCATCTTCGAGTGGAGCGACGGCGGCACGCCGAACATGATTCTCGACGATGGCGGCGATGCCACCCTGCTGATCCATCTCGGCATGAAGGCGGAGAAGGACCTCTCGGTGGTGAGCAAGCCGACCAACGACGAGGAGGAGGCGCTGTTCGCGGCCATCAAGAAGCGCGTCGCGGAGAAGCCGGGCTGGTACTCTGCGCTCGGCAAGGCGATCCGCGGTGTCACGGAGGAAACCACCACCGGCGTGCACCGCCTCTACGAGATGCAGAAGGCAGGCACGCTGCTGTTTCCTGCCATCAACGTGAACGACTCGGTGACGAAGTCGAAGTTCGACAACAAGTACGGTTGCCGTGAGAGCCTGGTGGATGCCATCCGGCGCGGCACCGACGTGATGATGGCCGGTAAGATCGCCACGGTGGCTGGCTTCGGCGACGTCGGCAAGGGCTCGGCGGAATCGCTGCGCAGCGCCGGCTGCCGGGTGCTGGTGACCGAAGCCGATCCGATCTGCGCGCTGCAGGCCGCGATGGAGGGCTACGAGGTGGTGACCATGGAGGAGGCGGCGCCGCGGGCCGATATTTTCGTCACCGCCACCGGCAACGTCGACGTCATCACGGTGGACCACATGCGGGCGATGAAGGACCGCGCCATCGTCTGCAACATCGGCCACTTCGATTCCGAGATCCAGGTTGGCGCGCTGCGCAATTTCAAGTGGGACAACATCAAGCCGCAGGTCGACCAGATCGAATTTCCGGACGGCAAGAAGATCATCCTGCTGGCCGAAGGGCGGCTGGTGAATCTGGGTGTCGCCACCGGCCATCCGAGCTTCGTGATGAGCGCGTCCTTCACCAACCAGGTGCTGGCGCAGATGGAACTCTGGGCCAACGCGCCGAAGTACGGGAAGACCGTGGCGGTGCTGCCGAAGCATCTCGATGAGAAGGTGGCGGCTCTCCATCTGGAGAAGGTCGGCGCCAGGCTCACCAGGCTGAGCGAGAAGCAGGCCTCCTACATCGGGGTGACTGCCGACGGGCCGTTCAAGCCGGATCACTATCGCTACTGAGGCCTGCCGCTACTGAGGCCTGCGCCGGCAGGCTGCAGCGAACGGCCTTGCTTGCCGCCTCTGTGCCTTCGGCTTAGACTCCTGCCTTGTGAGAGGGGCCTCGACAGAGCGCCGGCCGCGCCGGCGGGGTGGCAGTGCGCCGGCATCCAGGCCGGCGGCTTCGAGCGCCTGCCTTGTCACCGCCGCGGCGCCCGGTGTCGGAGGGCCGGATGCTTGATGCGGCGGGGCAGTCTGCGAATCTGGTCTGGGCGCTGATCTGGCCCGGCCTGCTGATCCTAGCCCTCATCGCTCTGGGACTCTGCCTGTGGCTTGTCGCGCTGTCGCGCCGCAAGCTGGCGGCCAGCCAGGCCGAGGCCGACGGCGCACAATGCCGCGCTGCCGCCCTGGCAGCGACCTTGGCTGCGGCGCCCTGGCCACAGATGA
>DATCXZ010000319.1:0-1921 GCA_036570545.1 Kiloniellaceae bacterium | reverse complement strand
GCCGGCTGCCGGCGGCCGCGGCCACCGTCTCGAGACGCCGGCGCAGGCTGCGATTGGCGGCAACGCCGCCGGCCACCACCAGCGGGCCGGCCGCTCCGTAGTCTTCCTGGAAGACCATCAGCGCCTTGGCGCAGCGATCGGCCAGGGTGTCGCCGACCGCGGCCTGGAAAGAGGCGGCGAGATCGGCGCGTACCTGCGCCTCGCCGCCGCCACCCAGGATGCCGGCCTGCTCGGCGGCCTGGCGCACGGCGGTCTTCAGGCCGGAGAACGAGAAGTCGAGGCCGGGCCGGCCCAGCATCGGGCGCGGCAGTGCGAAGGCAGCGGAATCGCCTTCAGCGGCAGCCTTCTCCACCGCCGGGCCCCCGGGATAGCCGAGGCCGAGCAGCTTTGCCGTCTTGTCGAAGGCCTCCCCCACCGCGTCGTCGATGGTGCCGCCGAGCCGGCGATAGCGGCCGACCCCTTCCACCGCCAGGAGCTGGCAGTGGCCGCCCGAAACCAGCAGCAGCAGAAAGGGGAAGGGCAGCCTGTCGCTGAGCCGCGCCGACAGCGCATGGCCTTCCAGGTGGTTCACCGCGAGAAACGGCTTGTCCCAGGCGAGCGCGATGGCCTTGGCCGTCATCACGCCGACGAAGACGCCGCCGATCAGGCCCGGGCCGGCGGTGGCGGCGACGCCGTCCAGTTCCGCAAAGGTGAGGCCGGCCTGCTGCATCGCCTCGCCGACCAGCCGGTCGATGTGGTCGAGATGGCTGCGCGCGGCGATCTCCGGCACCACACCGCCGTAGGGACGGTGCTCGTCGAGCTGCGAGAGGACGAGGTTTGCGCGGATCTCGCCGCGCGCGGTCACCACCGCGGCGGCGGTCTCGTCGCAGGAGGTCTCGATCCCCAGGACCACGAGTTCGGAAGGAAGTGTCAGCGCGTCGGCCGGTCGTGTCATGGCGCCGGACCTTACGCTCTCGGGGTCGGATTGGCTATGCTTCCCAGAGCGGCCCCCAGAGCGGCCCCCAGTGGGCGGTTTCCTTTCAATGCCGCATGCACTAAAGCTTGGCGCCATGTCCGCAAAACCGCTTCTGCGCCTCGGCACCCGGGGCTCTCCGCTGGCTCTCGCCCAAGCCGAGGAGGTGCGCCGCCGCCTCGCCGCCGCGCATCCCGAGCTGGCGGCCGAGGGCGCGGTCGCCACCGTCGTCATCAAGACCACCGGCGACCGCATCCAGGACCGCGCCCTGTCAGAGATCGGCGGCAAGGGCCTCTTCACCAAGGAGATCGAAGAAGCCCTGATCGCCGGCGAGATCGATGCCGCTGTGCACTCCATGAAGGACGTTCCGACCTGGCTGCCGTCCGGCCTGACGGTCGCCCACCTGCTGCCGCGCGAGGATCCCCGCGACGCTTTCTTCTCACGGCATGGCGCGCGCCTCGCCGACCTGCCGCAGGGGGCGGTGGTCGGGACGGCGTCGCTGCGGCGCCAGGCGCAGCTCCTCGCCCGCCGGCCGGACCTCAAGGTCGTCACCTTCCGCGGCAACGTGGCGACGCGCCTGCGCAAGCTGGCCGACGGCGAGGTCGATGCCACGCTGCTGGCAGTGGCCGGTCTGCGCCGCCTCGGCGAGGCGCACAGGATCGTAGCGGCGCTCTCGCCGGAGGAGATGCTGCCGGCACCCGGCCAGGGCGCCATCGGCTTGGAAGTGCGCGCCGACGATGCGCGCACGCGCCGCCTCCTCGACGCCATCCACTGCCGGGAGACTGGATTCAGGATCACGGCGGAACGGGCCCTGCTGGCGCAGCTCGATGGCTCCTGCAAGACGCCGATCGCCGCCCTGGCGGAATTGGAGGGCGGCACGCTCTTGAGGCTGCGCGGGCTCATCGCGCTGCCGGACGGCAGTGCCGTGCACAGCGGCGCGCTGGAGGGGCCGGCCGGCGAGGCGGAGGC
>DATCXZ010000318.1:0-4655 GCA_036570545.1 Kiloniellaceae bacterium | reverse complement strand
AGCAGGCGGCCAAGGCGGGCTGCGTCTTCATGGTCTCTCCCGGCGCCTCGCTGGGCCTGCTGACGGCCGCGCGCGACTGCGCGGTGCCGCTGCTGCCCGGCGCGGCCACCGCCTCCGAGGCGATGACCCTGCTGGAGCAGGGCTACGCGGTGCAGAAGTTCTTTCCTGCCGAGTCCGCCGGCGGCGTCGGCTGCCTGAAGGCGCTGGCCCAGCCGCTCGCGGGCATTACTTTCTGCCCGACCGGCGGCATCACCCGCGAGTCGGCCGGGCGCTACCTGGCGCTGCCCAACGTGATCTGCGTCGGCGGCTCCTGGGTGGCGCCGGCGGACAAGGTCGGCGCCGGCGCCTGGGCCGATATCGAGGCCCTCGCGCGGGACGCGGCCAATCTCACCACCTGAAGGAAGCGGGATGTCAGCGGCTGTTCAAAAGGCCTTCGAGGCGCTGCGCGCGCACCACGCGCAGATGAAGGGGAATCGTCTCCGCGACCTCTTCGCCGAAGATCCCCAGCGCTTCCAGCGCTTCTCGCTGCGCCTCGACAGCCTCACCGTGGACTACTCGAAGAACCTCATCCTGCCCGAGACCCTGGAGCGGCTGCTGGACCTGGCCCGCGCGGCCAACCTCGAGGACGCCCGCGAGGCCATGTTCGCCGGCGAGAAGATCAACGTGACGGAGGGCCGGGCGGTGCTGCACACCGCGCTGCGCAACCGTTCCGATCGGCCGGTGCTGGTCGACGGCCGCGACGTCATGGCCGACGTGCGCGAGGTGCTCGATGCCATGGCCGTCTTCGCCGAGGGGGTGCGCGAGGGCACCATTGCCGGCGCGACCGGCGAGCGCTTCACCGATGTGGTGAACATCGGCATCGGCGGCTCGGATCTCGGCCCCGCGATGGTGACGCGCGCGCTGACGCCCTACGGCCGCGACGACCTGCGCTGCCACTTCGTCTCCAACGTCGACGGCGCTCATCTCAGCGACACTCTGAAGCGGCTGGCCCCCCGTCGCACGCTCTTCCTCGTCGCCTCCAAGACCTTCACCACGCTGGAGACCATGACCAACGCCCGCTCGGCCCGCGCCTGGATGGTCGAGGCGCTGGGCGAGGCGGCGGTGCCCCGCCACTTCGCCGCGATCTCCACCAACCTGAAGGCGGTGGCCGACTTCGGCATTGAGGAGAGCCGCATCTTCGGCTTCTGGGACTGGGTCGGCGGGCGCTATTCGGTGTGGTCCGCCATCGGCCTGCCGGTGATGATTGCGGTCGGGCCGGCGCGCTTCCACGAATTCCTCGAGGGCGCCAGCGAGATGGACGAGCACTTCCGCTCGGCGCCGCTGGCGGCCAACCTGCCGGTCATCCTCGGCCTGCTCGGCGTGTGGTATCGGGACGCCTGGGGCTTTCCCGCTTACGCGGTGTTGCCCTACGACCAGCGTCTCGAGCGCTTCACCGCCTACCTGCAGCAGCTCGACATGGAATCCAACGGCAAGCGCGTCACGCTGACCGGCCATCCGGTCGGCGAGGCCACCGGCCCGGTGGTGTGGGGCGAGCCCGGCACCAACGGCCAGCACGCGTTCTACCAGCTTCTGCACCAGGGCACCGACATCGTCCCCTGCGACTTCCTGGTGGCGGCGCAGCCCCACGAAGATCTCGGCGACCATCACCTGCAGCTCATCGCCAACTGCCTCGCGCAATCCGAGGCGCTGATGCGCGGCAAGACGGCCGAGGAGGCGCGCGCCGAGCTGGCTGCAGGCGGGCTCGACGCGGCGGCGGTCGAGGCGCTGGTGCCGCACAAGGTCTTTCCCGGGAACCGGCCGAGCAACACCCTGGTCTACCGCAGACTGGACCCGCGCACCCTCGGCTGCCTCATCGCCCTCTACGAGCACAAGGTCTTCGTGCAGGGCCGCATCTGGGGCATCAACTCCTTCGACCAGTGGGGCGTCGAGCTCGGCAAGCAGCTCGCCGGCGAGCTGCTGCCGCTGCTGAAGGGCAAGGCGGCTGCGGAAGGGCGGGACGGATCGACGACCGGGCTGCTGCAGGAGATCGCGCGGCTGCGCGACGCCTCGAGCTAATCGAGCGTGGCCCTGATCGAATAGGGATCGGCGGGCGTCACCGTCAGCTCCAGAAACACGTTCACCCCCATCGCCAGCACCATGAGAGCGAGCAGGATGCGAAGCTGCTCGCTGCGCAGGCGGGCGCCGATACGTGCGCCGAGCTGGGCGCCGATGGTGCCACCGACGAGCAGCAGCAGGGCCAGCATGGCATCGACCGTCTGATTGGCTGCTGCCTGGAGGATCGTCACATTGGCGCTGACGAAGGTGATCTGAAAGAGCGAGGTGCCGACCACCACGCTGCTCGGCATGCCGAGCAGATAGATCATCGCCGGCACCATGACGAAGCCGCCGCCCACGCCCATGATGGCGGAGAGGAAGCCAACCGCGAAGCCGACCGCCGCCGGCGCGAAAGCCGAGATGTAGAGCCGCGAGCGCCGGAAGCGCATCTTGTAGGGCAGGTTGTGGATCCAGGTATGGTGGTGCGCGTCGCGGGTCGGCAGCTTGCCGCCGGACTTGTGGCGGCGGGCATAGATCTTCAGGGCGTCGACCAGCATGAGGGTGCCGAGCGAGCCCAGCAGGACGACGTAGCAGAGCGAGATGGTGAGCTCGATCTGGCCCAGCTCGCGCAGCAGCTTGAACACCCAGATCCCGACGGTGGAGCCGGCGAAGCCGCCGCCGAGGAGGATGAGGCCCATCTTCACGTCGACGTTGCCGCGGCGCCAGTGCGCGATGCAGCCGGAGACGCTGGCGCCGACCACCTGGTTGGCGGAGGAGGCGACGGCAATCGCCGGCGGAATGCCGATCTGCATGAGCAGCGGCGTCAGCAGGAAGCCGCCGCCCACTCCGAACATCCCGGACAGCACGCCAACAACGGCGCCGAGCCCCAGGATGAGGAACAGGTCCTGGGACATTCCGGCGATGGGAAGATAGATCTCCATGGGACGAAGCGGGACCAGGTTGGTGTGAGATGGGCGACGTTCAGGCGACCGCAGGAGGTCGTTCTAGTTCAGTCTCACGAGGTTGTCGACCAGTGTCGTCCGTTGCTTCTCTAAGCTCCTCTCGTCACCCTCGGCCTCGAGCCGAGGGTCCAAGGCTGCTGCACGTCGCTTGCCCCTGGATGCTCGGGTCAAGCCCGAGCTTGACGATAGAGAGGCGGAGACACGACGGGAAAGGCTGCGCCTACCGTCGACCTTCAACGCTCTTCAGCGGCGGGCGCGTCTCCTCCGGCCAGGCGATCATCTCGGCGAGCCAGGGCAGCGCCGCGAAGAGTTCCGGCAGGCGGCGGCGCTTCAGGATGTCGCGGATCGCGGCGGCCAGCACTTCGGGTGTGGCGCCGAGGTCGCCGCGGCGGGCGACCAGCGAGATCGGTCGCGTGAAGCGGCCGCGCGGCAGCGGCTCGACCCTGAGACGGTCAAGCTGGCGGACCTCCTGCAGCAGGCAGAGCGGGGTCGACAGGCTCCAGCCCATGCCGTCGCCGACGGCGGAGAGCTGGCTGCTGGCGGTGTCGAACTCCGCATCGATGGGCACGTTGAGGCGCAGGCGGTTCAACTGGCCCTCGATCTGGCGGCCGATCGCCGAGCGCAGCGAGTAGCGCACGAAGGGCATGGCCGCGAGCGCCTCCAGCGGCGCGCTGGGCCCGGTGTAGCTGGCCGGGAACACCAGCACGAAAGGCTCGGTGAGGATGGCGTGGCTCTCCAGTCCCTCGATGCCGTCGAGCTCGTCGGTGGTGGTGACCACGGCGTCGACGGAATGGTTCAGCAGGGCGGCGTGGTTGTCCGGCGAGATGCCGGCCCAGATGCGCCAGCGCTTCGCCAGCGTGCGCTGCTCGGCGACCAGAAGCGGCCCCACGGTGTTGGCGATGCTCTCGGCCATCGCAAGGGTGAGACTCGAAAGCTGACGCAGGTCGCGGTCGCGCAGCTCGCGGTAGAGGTCGCCCGCGTCCGCCAGCATGGTCCTGCCGCGCTCGTAGAGCGTGGTGCCGGCGGCGGTGAGCGCCAGCGGCCGGACCGAGCGGTCGAACAGCGCGCTGCCGAGCGCTTCTTCCAGGTTGCCGACGATCTGGGAGACGCTGGACTGGGTGAGGCCGAGCTGGCGGGCGGCGGAGGTCATGCCGCCCGCCTCCGCCACCATGACGAAAACGCGCAGCGACCGGAGGTCGAAGCTCTGCGGCAGGTCCATGACGTGTCAGCGGCCCCAGGAAAAACAGGCCGCGCGAAGGAGCGGCCGGGTTCAGGCGCTGCCGGGCGGGTCGACGCGATAGCCGGTCTCGGCCGCCGCCACGGTCAGCCATTCCCAGAACGATAGCGCGAAGCCGCGGTAGACATAAAGGTCGAAGCTGTCGCCCCCAACCTTGTCGGCCGAGAGGCGGCGGACGACGACGCCGACCTCGTGGATGGCCGACTGCGCCACCCGCAGGGGCGGAAAGGCGGCGGAATCCAGGTCGAGGGCGAGGCCCTTGGCCAGCACCCAGGCGGCCTTCGGGCCGGCGACGCGGATCGCGATGCGGGCATGGCTGAGGTCGGTGACCGCGCCCTGCTGCGGCCCGATCTGCTCGGCCAGCCGCTCGGCGAGGTGCGGGTCGCGGCTCTCCGCCAGCAGGCGGCCCGGCGCGATCGCCA
>DATCXZ010000317.1:0-3178 GCA_036570545.1 Kiloniellaceae bacterium | reverse complement strand
CGCGGTCAGGTCGGCGGTGCCCGGGTCCTCCAGCACCTCATGGCGGCGGTGGCGGCGCAGCGCCTGCAGCGTGGCGCCGGCGGTGGGTTGCGCCGGCCCATAGTCGATGACCAGCGCCGCGCCCGGCTGGCGCGCGAGCCGATGGCCGAGGAAGGCGGCGATGCTGAGGGCGGCGGGACAGACCTCGACCACGCTGCCTTCGGGCGCCTCGCGCAGGGCATTCGGGATGAGCGCGCGATTGGCCGGGTTGGGGGCGGCCAGCGCGAAGGCGAGGCGGCTCCCCTCCTTCCCGTCGTCGAGCACCACCACCCGCTCGGCCCAGCGCCCCCCTCCACCTGGGCCGGTCCGCTCGAACTGGCGCACCGGCAGGGCATCGAAGAACTCGTTGGCGACGAGCAGCAGCGGCGCCTCGGGGATCTGTCCGACGTTGTCGAGCCAGTTGGCGGGGAGGTGGTCGCCGAGCGCCGCGCGCTGGCGCTCGCGCAGCGCCGGGCTGATCTCCACCATCAAGACCTGAAGGGCGTCGTGGAAGCCCGGCACCTGGCGCGTAGCGCGCAGGGCGTCGACCATCAGGGTGCCGCGTCCGGGACCGAGTTCGACGAGCTGGCAGGGCGCCGGGCGGCCGAGGCGCAGCCAGGTGTCGGCGCACCACACGCCGATCAGCTCGCCGAACATCTGGCTGATCTCCGGCGCGGTGACGAAGTCCCCGCCCTTCGGCCCCGGCGCGCCGAAGGGATCGCCGTGCATGTAATAGCCGGAGGTCGGATGCGTCAGCGCCTCGCCCATGTAGTCGGCCACCGTCATCGCGCCCTCGCGCTCGAGGCGGGCGCGCAGGTGATCGAGCAGGCTCTGCATGGCTAAGCCTTGCGGCGCAACGCCCAGAGCGTGACGACGATGCCCACCAGCACCATGGGGGTCGACAGCACCTGGCCCATGGTGGTGCCGGGCAGCACGAAGGAGAGGAAGGGGTCGGGCTCGCGGAAGAACTCGGCGACGATGCGCGCGATGCCGTAGCCGATCATGAAGGCGCCGGAGACGAGGCCGGTGCGCTCCAGCGCGCCGCGCCGCACCATGATGTGCAGCACGACGAACAGCACCACGCCTTCCAGCAGCGCCTCGTAGAGCTGGCTCGGGTGGCGCGCGATGGGGCCGCCCTCGCGGAACACCATGGCCCAGGGCACCACCGTCGAATCCGTGGTGCGGCCGTAGAGCTCGCCGTTGATGAAATTGGCGATGCGGCCGAGGCAGAGTCCGATCGGCGTTGCCGCGCCGACGATGTCGGACAGCGTGAAGTAGCTGACGCCGCGGCTGCGCGCGAAGAGGCCGATGGCCGCCAGCACCCCGAGCAGCCCGCCGTGGAACGACATGCCGCCGCGCCACAGGAACAGCACCTCCGAGGGGTTCGCGAGGTAGTAGTCGGGCTTGTAGAACAGCACGTAGCCGAGCCGCCCGCCGATCACCACGCCGAGCGTCGCCCACAGCAGGAAGTCGTCGAAGTCGACAGGCTTCAGGCGCTGCGGCGGCAGCTTCGCCATCCAGCGGCAGTAGGCCCAGGCGAGCAGCAGGCCGGCGATGTAGGCCAGCGCGTACCAGCGCACGTCGAAGATCCACACCGAGAAGGCCACCGGATCGAAGTTCGGGTGCAGCAGCGCCAGCAGCAGGGCATCGAAGTCGGGGGCGCCAAAGCCCGGGGCGCCGAAGTTGGGGGCGGCGATCTCTGCGGGGAATGCCATGAAACCTCAGCGGTAAGGATCGGGCTGGGAAAGGAAGTCGCGCACATAGCGGGCGACGCCATCCTCCAGCTCCGTGAAGGGGCGCTCGTAGCCGGCCGCCCGCAGGCGCGCCATCTTCGCTTCGGTGAAGTACTGGTACTTGTCGCGGATCGCTTCCGGCGTCGGCACGTAGCTGATGTTCTCCGGCCGCTCCATGGCGGCGAAGACCGCGCGCGCCAGATCGGCGAAGCTGCGCGCCTTGCCGGTGCCGACGTTGAACAGGCCGCTGACGCGCGGATGATCGAGCAGCCACAGCATCACGTCGATGCAGTCGCCGACCCAGATGAAGTCGCGAAGCTGCCCGCCGTCGGCGTAATCCGGGTGGTGCGACTGGAACAGCTTCGCCGGCTCGCCTTGGCTGAGCTGGCCGAACAGGTGCCAGGCGACGCTCGCCTGGCCGCCCTTGTGGTACTCGTTGGGGCCATAGACGTTGAAGAACTTGAGGCCCGCCCACTGCGGCGGTGTCCCCGCCCCATCCGAGGCCGCCTTCTCGGCGACCCGCCGCGCCACCCAGCGGTCGAAGAGGTTCTTGCTCCAGCCGTAGCCGTTCAGCGGGCGCAGCCGCGCGAGGTGCTCGCGGTCCGCATCGTCGTCGAAGCCCGCCGCGCCATCGCCGTAGGTCGCCGCCGAGGAGGCGTAGATCAGCGGGATCTGCTCCTGCGTGCAGTGGTCCCAGAATATCTTGGACAGGCGAAAGTTGTTGGCGAGCAGCGCGTCGCCGTCGCTCTCCGTGGTGGCCGAGATGGCGCCGAGGTGGAAGACGGCGGTGAGCCGCCCTTCGGCCCAGCGCAGGAACTGCGGCAGCTCCTCCGGCGGGATCACGTCCTCGACCTCGTGGTGGGCGAGGTTGCGCCACTTGTCGCCCTGGCCCAGGCGGTCGCAGATGACCACCGCCTCGCCGCGCTCGCAGAGGGCGGCGACGAGATTGGAGCCGATGAAGCCGGCGCCGCCGGTGACGAGAAGCATGGCCGGGGCGAATCCCTGGTGATCTGGCGCAGCGTGAAGAAGCGCCTCCTTATAGAGGCCCGGCGGAAGCCTCCGCAACCCCGACCCCTGCCTGGTCTCCAGGGTAGCACTGGCCGCCGTACCCGGTTGATGTGCGCTCCCCCCGCCGCCATATTGTCGATGGGACGGTCGGCGCCGCGGCGCAGGAAGGACGAGAAATGCAGAGCCAGAGCAAGATCCTCGACGACATGGCGAAGCTGGCGAGCAGCGCGCTCGGCGTTGCCGCCGGCATGCGCTCGGAGGTCGAGGCGCGCTTTCGCGAGCAGCTCGAGCGCCTGCTCACCCAGATGGACCTGGTGCCGCGCGAGGAGTTCGACGCCATGGCCGCGGTCGCCACGGCGGCGCGCGAGGGCCAGGAAGCGCTGGCCGCCCAGGTGGCGGCGCTGGAGCAGCGCCTCGCC
>DATCXZ010000316.1:0-7284 GCA_036570545.1 Kiloniellaceae bacterium | reverse complement strand
TCGGCTACATCATCTATGGCGAGGACGGCGGCGCCAAGGGACCGATCGCCAAGAACCTCGACGCCGAGCGTCTCGCGCAGATCAAGTCGGTTGCCGGCCTGAAGGACGGCGATGCGGTCTTCTTCTCCTGCGACAAGGCGCTGGCGGCCGCGAAGCTGGCGGGCCAGGTGCGCAATCGCCTGGGCGACGAGCTCGATCTTCTGGAGAAGAACGCCTTCCGCTTCTGCTGGATCGTCGATTTCCCGATGTTCGAGCTCGACGACGCCGGCAAGGTGGAGTTCAGCCATAATCCCTTCTCGATGCCGCAGGGCGGCCTCGAGGCGCTGGAGACCAAGGACCCGCTCGACATCCTGGCCTTCCAGTACGACATCGTCTGCAACGGCGTGGAGCTGTCCTCCGGCGCGATCCGTAACCATTTGCCGGAAGTGATGTACAAGGCCTTCGCCATCGCCGGGTATACGCAGGAGCAGGTGGACGAGCAGTTCGCCGGCATGATCTCGGCGCTGAAGTTCGGCGCGCCGCCGCACGGCGGCTCGGCGCCGGGCATCGACCGCATCGTCATGCTGCTGGCCGACGAGCCGAACATCCGCGAGGTGGTCGCCTTCCCGATGAACCAGAAGGCCGAGGACCTGATGATGCAGGCGCCGGCGCCCGTCTCGCCGAAGCAGCTTCGCGAGCTGCACATCAAGCTCGACCTGCCTCCGGAGTAAACGGGGAAAGCCCATGGCGGAGCGCAGCCCAGTCGACGACGGCTTCCATATGCCGGCCGAGTGGGCGCCGCACGAGCGCTGCTGGATGGGCTGGCCCTGCCGCGGCAGCCTGTGGAGCGAGGGGCTGGAAGCGGCGCGCACGGCCTATGCCGCGGTGGCCCAGGCCATCGCCGGCTTCGAGCCGGTCACCATGCTGGCCAATCCCGATGCGCTCGACGAGGCGCGTCGGCGCTGCGGCGCAGACGTGACCTGCCAGGCGATGCCCCTGGACGACTCCTGGCTGCGCGATACAGGACCGACCTTCGTGGTCGACGGGCGCGGCGGCGTCGCCGGTGTCGACTGGCGCTTCAATTCCTGGGGCGAGAGGTTCCTGCCTTACGACAAGGACGCGATGGTTGCCGAGCGGCTGCTCGGCCAACTGGACGTCGAGCGCTACGCGGCGCCGCTTGTGCTGGAGGGCGGCTCCATCCACGTCGACGGCGCGGGCACGCTGCTGACCAGCGAGGAGTGCCTGCTGAACCCGAACCGCAACCCCGGCCTCGATCGCGCGGCCATCGAGTCTCTGCTGCGCGGCCACCTCGGCGCCGAGGCCTTCGTGTGGCTGGGGCAGGGGCTCGACAAGGACGAGACCGATGGCCATGTCGACAACATCGCCTGCTTCGTCGAGCCCGGCGTGGTCATGGCGGTCACCTGCGACGACCCGGCCGACCCCAACCACGCGATCCTCGCCGACAACCTCGTGCGGCTGAAGAAGGCGCGCGACGCCAGGGGGCGGGCGCTGGAGGTCATCGAGCTGCCGCAGCCGCGCGAGGCGCGCCATCTTGACGGCGAGCGTCTCGCGCTGTCCTACGTGAATTACTACATCGCCAACGGCGGCATCGTCATGCCGTCCTTCGACGACGCCCACGACGATAAGGCCCGCGACATCGTCGCCGGAGCCTTCCCCGGGCGCCGGGTCGTGCAGGTGCCGGCACTCGCCATCCTGGCCGGCGGCGGCGGCATCCACTGCATCACCCAGCAGCAGCCGCGGGCCTAGGACGGATCTCTAAGTCTCACTAGGGAAAACGAATAATCGATCTGGTTATATTTTAACCCTCGATTCAGCAAGTTCCCCTAAAACCGGGTTGAGGCAGCCGGCACTCGTGCATCGCGCGACGTGAGGGCCGCCGACCGGACAGACAGAGGGGATTATCGGGTGATGATCGATCGTTGCTTCCGCGGGGTGCTGCTTCCCGCGCTGGCGCTCGCAATCGCGAGCGGCGCGGCTGTTCCTGCGAAGGCCGAGGTCGGGGTGACCAACAGCACCATCACCTTCGGCCAGTCGGCCGCGCTCGAGGGGCCGGCGGCGGCGCTCGGCACCGGCATGCGCGCGGGCATCCTCGCGGCCTTCGCCGAGGCCAACAGCAAGGGCGGCATCGCCGGCCGGCAACTCGAGCTGAAGAGCTACGACGACGGCTACGAGCCGGAGCGCGCGATCGCGCACACCAAGACCCTGATCACGCAGGATCAGGTCTTCGCCCTGATCGGCGGGGTCGGCACGCCGACCTCGAGCGCGACCCAGCCGATCGCCACCGAGGCGGGCGTGCCCTTCATCGGTCCCTTCACCGGCGCGGGCTTCCTGCGCTCGCCGCAGCTCGGCAACGTCGTCAACGTGCGCGCGAGCTACGACCAGGAGACCGAGGCCTGGATCCAGCATCTGACCGAAGACCTCGGCTACCGCCGCATCGCCATCCTCTATCAGGACGATTCCTATGGCCGCGCGGGGCTCAGCGGGGTCATCAAGGCGATGGAAAAGCGCGGCATGAAGCTGGTCGCCTCGGCGAACTACAAGCGCAATACCATCGCGGTGAAGGAGTCCCTGCTGAGGATTCGCAAGGCCGCACCGCAAGCCGTCGTCATGGTCGGCGCCTACAAGCCGGTCGCCGAGTTCATCAAGGTGGCGCGCCGGATCGACATGAATCCCACTTTCGTGAACATCTCCTTCGTCGGCTCGGGCGCCCTGGCCGAAGAGCTGGGCCGCGACGGCGAAGGCGTCGTGATCACGCAGGTGGTGCCGCTTCCCTGGGACGGCTCGATCCCGCTTGTGCAGCAGTATCAGGCGGCCATGGCGACGCTCGACCCCGCCGCCGAGCCGGACTTCGTCTCGCTCGAAGGCTACATCGTCGGCCGCATCGCTATCGCCGCCCTCGCGAAGGTGCAGGGTGACGTCACGCGCGATGCCTTCCTGAAAGCGATCAGGGACACCGGCAGCTTCGACCTCGGCGGGATCACGCTGACCTACGGCGCGGACGACAACCAGGGCATGGACCAGGTGTTCCTGACCGTCATCCAGCCGGACGGCAGCTTCAAGGCGGTGGAGCGGCTCGGCGCGTCGAGCTGACGATGAGAACTTCCGCATCGCGAGATCGCACTTTGCTTCCCGCTCGGAAGCTTCCTGCTTGGGGATCACGAACATGAAGGCGTCAAAGGTCAGCGCAGACAACAAGGGTGGCAAGACGCCGCGGCGTCAGTCCGATCAGGGAAAGTCGGCTGTCGGCCGGCTCGGAAACGCTCTCCACGGTCGGCGCATCGGCATCGGCTTTCGCCTGTTCGGGGCGTTCGGCGCGGTCGCCTTCCTCACCCTGGTCGCCACCGGCATCGCCTGGCTTTCCTTCGTCAACGTCGGCAGCGTGCTGCACCAGGTCACCGACCGCAGCGTGCCCGCCATGACCGAAGCGCTGCGGCTTGCCGCCGCCAGCGCGTCACTCTCGGCGGAAGCCCCCGCCCTGGTTGCCGCCGGGGACGACGGCGAGCGCCAGGTGCAGAACGCCGAGCTGGAGATAAAGGTCGCGGCGATGGCGGCGACGCTGGAGGCGCTGCGCGGACGGCTCGGGCAAACGAGCGAGCTCGACGCGGCCGCGGCGCTGACCCAGCAGGCGACGGACAACCTCGCGACGCTCAACGGCGCGGTCGCCGAGATGCTGCAGCATGGAGCGGCGCGCGAAAGCAAGCTGGCGGAGATCTCACGCATCCACGGCGCCATCCTTGGCGTCACCGTGCCGCTGATCGACGATGTCTACTTCGACCTTATCATGCAATCGGAGACGATCGCGCAGATCGGCGGCAGCGATGTCGCCGAGCTGTTCGACAGTGGGCTGAGCGCGGTGATGGCGGTGCTGCGCAGCGAGGCGCAGGTGAACCTGATCGAAGGCATTCTGCGCGATGCCGCTCACGCCAACGATCCCAGCCGCCTGAAGCCGCTGCGCGAGCGCTTCATCGCCGCCAAGTCGTCCCTGCTCGAGAACATCGCGATTGCCGCAGGCAGCGAGGCGAAGCAGCTCGGCACTTTGGCCGGCGAGCTGCTGCAGCTCGGCGAGGGCGCCGGCAACATCTTCGAACTGCGCCAGGCGGAGTTGGCGGCCGAGACCGATGCGGAGGTGGTGCTCGAAAACAGCCGCCGGTTCTCGGCGGAACTCGCCGCCGAGGTGGACCGCCTGGTCGGGCTGACCGGCGACGAGCTCAGCGACGGGACGGAATCGTCCAATGCGGCGATTGCGGGCGGCAAGTTCTGGCTGCTCCTCATCGCCGGCGCCAGCCTCGTCTTCTCGCTGGCCATCGCCTGGCTCTATGTGGGGCGCAACCTGGTCGCCCGCCTGGCGACGGTGGCGTCTTCCATGCGCGAGATCGCCGACGGCAAGCTCGATGCCGAGGTTGCCGTCACCGGCAACGACGAGATCACCGAGATGGCGCGCACGCTCAGCGTCTTCCGTGACGGCCTGGCCGAGGTCGAGAAGGCCAATGCCAAGGTCGCGGAGGAGCGCGAGGCGGCTACCCGCGAGCGCCGCCAGGCGATGATGGCGCTCGCCAGCGAATTCGAGGCGCGGGTCATGGGCGTCGTCGAGTCGGTGAACGAGGCCTCGGGCGCGGTGCAGCAGTCCGCGGCGGGCATGTCGGACTCGGCCAAGGGTGCCAGCACCAAGGCCGAGGCGGCCGGTGCCGCTGCCGAGCGGGCGGCGAGCAACGTGCAGACTGTTGCGAGCGCGGCGGAAGAGCTGTCGTCCTCGATCCAGGAGATCGGGCGTCAGGTCAACCAGTCGTCCTCCATCGCGGCCAGAGCGGCCGAGAAGGGGCAGCAGACGAACGAGCAGGTCGAGGGCCTGTCGGAGGCGGCGCATAAAATCGGCGAGGTGGTGAAGATGATCACCGACATCGCCGAGCAGACCAACCTGCTGGCGCTCAACGCCACCATCGAGGCGGCGCGCGCCGGCGAGGCCGGCAAGGGCTTCGCCGTGGTCGCCGGCGAGGTCAAGGGGCTGGCGACGCAGACCGCCAAGGCGACCGAAGACATCGCCAGCCAGATCAAAGAGATCCAGAACGCCACCAACGATGCCGTCACGGCAATCAAGGACATCACGGCAACGATCGCCGAGATCGACACCATCGGCGCAGCGATCGCCGCGGCGGTGGAAGAACAATCCGCCGCCACGCAGGAGATCTCGCGCAACGTGCAGGAAGCGGCCGTCGGCGCGCAGCAGGCGGGCAGCAATATCACCGGTGTCCACAGCGCCATCGGCCAGACCAGCACGGCTGCCGACGAGATGCAGCAGGCCTCCGGCAGCCTGGCGCAGCAGGCCAGCGACCTGAAGGCCCAGGTGAACGAGTTCCTCACGCAGGTGCGCAGCGCCTGAGGCGCGGCTCTCTCAACCGCTCCCCCAGAGGCTGGCGCATACGCATATTTCAGCCCGCGGAGGCTCGTTCTCGCCGCACGCAAAGCTGTCGCCCCGGCACTTGTTGCCGGGGGCCAATGCCCTGGCCGTTCCGACGATGCTTGCTGAGGGTGCAGGTATCGTTGGGCTTCAATCACGCCCTGACGCCATTGGGTCCCGGGGACAAGTGTATAGCCCCGGGATGACAGTGGTGTGTCTGGGGGCTGTAGGGAAGTCGCTGGGCGAGACGTGCGAATCTTGTAGCCCAGGCCGCCAGCGGGTTCTTCCTTCTCCTCTCCCCGACGTTAAGGCTTCTCCTCGTCCTCGACGATCTGCCAGATTTTCGCGTGATCGCCGGCGCGGGCCGGCTCGATGACGCGGAAGCGCTCGACGAAACCTTCCGCCGCCGGTTCTCGCTCTAAGGCCAGGAGGGTGCCGAGCTTGTGCTCGCAGAGGCCGGCCGCGTCATCCAGCTCGTGGCGCGCGGCGGCGAGGGCCTGGCCGAAGCTGGGCGCGCCATAGTCGGTCTCGAGATGGCGGGCGAGGCGCTCGACGAGTTGGAAGAAGTCGGGCTCGGCGATCTCGGCGACCTCGACGAAGGTGGCATGACCAAAGGAGTCAAGGCCGAGCCAGCCCGAGCGGAAGGCGAGCTGGGCCTTGCCCTCCAGCCGCGCCGCATCGACATCGGCGAAGACGAAGCCGCCGGGAATCGCCCATTCGCCGGGCGCGCAGGCATGCTCGAAGACGTGAAGGTCGGACTGGTCGAGGCGAAGGGTGCGTGGCAGCCGCATGGCAGCCGATCCTACACGAAGCGGCGCCTCCGGGAAGCGCCGATCCGGTTCAGGAGGCGGCGCCGCTGCGGCCGAGCGGGACGACGCGCGGCGCCTTGTGCCGGTAGAGGTCCTTGTCGACGAGGAAGAGCAGCGTGTCGGCCTGACTCAGGCGGTTATAGGTGGCGGCCCCGAAGCTGCCGGAGACCGCCAGGGTCGCTTGCTTCCAGGGCACAATCAGGCCGTTCACCAGACCGGACAGCTTCTCGGCGAGCTGCTCGCTCTGGGGCAGCGATGCATGGGTCATGATGACGGCGAACTCGTCGCCGCCGACGCGCGCGACGTAGTCGCTCTCACGGGTGTTGCGCTTCAGCGCCTTGCCGACGGCGCGCAGGATGGCGTCGCCGGCCGGGTGGCCGTAGGTGTCGTTGATCGCCTTGAAATTGTCGAGGTCGCACATGACCAGCAGGCCGCTCTCATTCTGGCGTCGCGCGCGGGCGAGGGCGCGGGAAAGCTCCAGCCCGAAGCCGCGGCGGTTCAACAGGCCGGTCATCTCGTCGGTGACCGACAGCGATTCCAGGTAGCGGATGCGGGCGCGCTGCAGGGCGAGGGTCTGCTCCGCCTCGGCCGCAGCGGTCAGCAGGGCGTCGAGCAACTGCAGGCTGGAGGCGTCGAAACTCTCGGGGGCGGCTTGGGCGTGGCGGCGCAGGCGGTCGGCGGTGGAGCAGATCTGCGGCAGGTTCTCCTGCCGGATCAAGCTCTCGATGTTCACATCCTCGATGAGACTGGGGATCATCGCTTTGGTTCCTGCGGTCGGTTTCCGCCAAGGTAAATGCAATTCGCGTGCCAGGAGAAGCGCACGGGATTCCAAGGACTTGGTGGGCATTGCTGGGGCCGCGTCGGCAGAATCTGCCGGGTGCCCGGCAGCGGCGGGCCTCCTGAGGGTCATAAAATACCGCCTGGGCGCTCTCTTTCTCCTTTGAAATTTAGCTGAATTTCAATCGCTTGGGGCTTAAACCTCAAGGCTGTCTGAGGTAGCATGCCGCCACCTCGGGGCCACCGGATAGGGGGGCCGCCAGATCGGGGAATTGCCATGGGACGCTTCACGGCAGGTCTGCT
>DATCXZ010000315.1:0-7386 GCA_036570545.1 Kiloniellaceae bacterium | reverse complement strand
GGTGGTGGCTGCAAGCCAGGCCGATCCGTCGGCGCTCGCCGAAGCGGCGCTCGCCGGCCTCGTCCGGCTGATCGCCGCCTTCGACGATCCGGCGACGCCCTACGCCTGCCAGCCGCGCGCGGAGCGCGCGCCACGCTTCGGCGACTATGACCATCTCTCGCGGATCGCGGAATGGACGGCCGGGGGAGAGGACGCATGAGCGGCGCGGCGGAACGGATCGTCGCCGAGGCGACCGCGCTGCAGCGCCAGGCAGCGGACCCCCAGGCTTCCGTCTGGGTTTCCGCCTCGGCCGGCAGCGGCAAGACCAAGGTGCTGGTCGATCGCGTGCTGAGTCTGCTGCTGGGCGGCAGCGCGCCCGCCCGGGTCCTCTGTCTCACCTTCACCAAGGCGGCGGCGGCGGAGATGGCCAACCGCCTTTCCGGCGAGCTGGCCCGTTGGGTCATCGCCGAGGAACCCGTCCTGCGCGCCCGCCTGGAGGCTCTGCTCGGCGCGCCGGTGGAGGATCGCTTGCTGGAACGGGCCCGCGCCCTCTTCGCTCGCGTGCTCGACACCCCCGGTGGCATCAAGATCCAGACCATACACGCTTTCTGCCAGGCGCTGCTCGCACGCTTCCCGCTGGAGGCAGGCGTGGCGCCCAATGCCCGGGTGCTCGACGAGCACGAGGCAGCCGAACTGCTGGAGACCGCACGCGTCGAGGTTCTGGCCGAAGCGTTGTCCGGCCAGGGACGACTCTCCGACGAGATCGGCGTCCTCACCGCGCACCTGCAGGAGGACCGCTTCACCGAGGTGATGCAGCGGCTGATTCACGAGCGCGGCCGCCTCGCCGAACTCAAGAGCGCCCGCGGCGGCATCGACCGCCTCGTGAACGACGTCTACGCCTTGTTGCGGGTCGACCCGGACGAGACGGTCGACGATCTGATCGCCGCTGGCTGCGCCGACGGAGCCTTCGATCGCGTCGCCTTGCTGCGGGCAGTGCAGGCCTGGGCCAGCGGCACCGCCGCCGAGCAGCCGAAGAGCAAGTTGCTCGCCGAATGGCTGGCGGGGGACGACGGCGCGCGTGTCGAGAAACTTGCGCTCTATCGTTTGCTCTTTCTCACCAGGGACGGGAAGCCACGCCAGAAGCCGCTGACCAAGAAACCGGCGGCCGACTTCCCCGGCGCCTTGGAGGCGCTGCAGCGCGAGGCGGAGCGCCTTCTGGCGCTGACGGAGCACTGCAATGCGCTGGTGGTGGCGCGCGCCACCAGGGCGCTGTTGATTCTCGGCGACGCCATTCTGGAAGCCTACCAGCGCCACAAGCAGGCGCGTGTTCTGCTCGACTACGACGACCTCATTCACTATGCCGACCGTTTGCTCGCGCGCGACGGCGGCGTCTCCTGGGTGTTGTTCAAGCTCGACGGTGGCCTCGATCACCTGTTGATCGACGAGGCGCAGGACACCAGCCCGGAGCAGTGGCGCATCGTCGAGCGGCTGACGAGCGACTTCTTCGCCGGCGAAGGCGCGCACGAGGCGCGCGCGCAAGACCGACAACAGTCGGTGCCGCGCACCGTCTTTGCGGTCGGCGATCCCAAGCAGTCGATCTATTCGTTCCAGCGCGCCGATCCGGCGGAGTTCCAGCGCCTGCGCGACCTGTTCCGCGAGCGCGCCCAGCGCGCCAGGCATCGCTGGCGACCGGTCTCCCTCGCGGTTTCCTTCCGCTCGACCGAGGCGGTGCTGCAGTGTGTCGACGCCGTCTTCGCCGCGCCGGCAGCACAGGACGGTGTGCTGTTCGGCGAGGCCGAGATCCGCCATCGCGCCAAGCGTGTCGGCGAGGCAGGGCTGGTCGAGATGTGGCCGCCGGCGCCGCCGGCGGCGACCGCAGGAGACGAGCCCTGGGCCCTGCCGCTGCCCGGCCGCAGCGAGCTGGCGGCGCCGCTGCGCCTCGCCCGCCTGGTGGCGCGGCGCATCTGCTATTGGACCATCAGCGCCGAGGGCACCGAAGATCCCGTCTGCCATCTTGCGGCGCGCGGTCGGCGCATGCGGCCCGGCGACATCATGGTGCTGGTGCGTCGTCGCAATATCTTCCTGAACGCCCTGGTGCGCGAACTGAAAGTGCTGGGCGTTCCGGTCGCCGGTGTCGACCGCATGCGCCTCACCGAGCAGCTCGCCGTGATGGACCTGGTCGCGCTCGGCCGCGTGCTGCTGCTGCCGGACGACGATCTCAGCCTTGCCTGCGTGCTGAAGGGACCGCTCGTCGGCCTCGACGAGGCGCAACTCTTCACCCTCGCCTACGACCGCGGCCGCAAGAGCCTGTGGCAGCGTCTCGGCGAGCAGGCCAAGGGCGATGTCGCCTTCGGCGCGGCCCGTGTCTTCCTGGAAGATCTTGCGGCACGGGCGGATTACGTCGCGCCCTTCGAGCTCTATGCAGCGCTGCTCGGCGCCGGGCGCGGCCGCGAGAAGCTGCTGGCACGTCTCGGTCCGGACGCCGCCGATCCGCTCGACGAATTCCTCTCCCTCGCGCTGGCCTACGAGCGCGAGAACGCGCCCTCCCTGGAAGGCTTTCTGCATTGGCTCGACGCTGGCGAGTTGGAGATCAAACGCGATCTCGAGCAGGAGCACGGCGCGGTGCGTGTGATGACGGTGCATGCCTCCAAGGGCCTCGAAGCGCCGGTGGTGATCCTGCCCGACACCTTGCAGCTCCCGAAGGCCGACGACTGCCTGCTCTGGGTCGATGACGGCAAGGCGGCGCCGCCGCTGGCGCTCTGGCCGGTGAAGAGCGAGTACGACCTGCCCGTTCTCGCCGGCGCCCGCGCCGCTCGCCGCACGATACAGGAGCAGGAGTATCGCCGGTTGCTCTACGTAGCGCTGACACGAGCGGAGGACCGCCTGTATCTCTGCGGCTGGGAGACGAAAAACACGGCGCCGGCCGGCAACTGGCTCGAGTTGACAGAGGCGGCGCTTGCCCGCCTTGCGGGCGCGGGCTCCGGTGAAAAAGGAGGGGCGGAGGCAATCGATTTCGATTTCACCGCCGAGCTCGGTGGCGACGGCTGGTCGGGCCGCGGCTGGCGCCTGACGCGGCCGCAGCTTGCGCCGGTTGCGGCCGAGAAGGCGCAACCAGTCCCGGTCGCTGCTGCACCGGTGACGCTTCCCGACTGGGCGCGCCAGCCGGCAGGACAGGAGCCGGCCCCGCCACAGCCGTTGGCGCCGTCACGTCCCACGGAGGCAGAGCCACCGTCGCGCTCGCCGCTCGGGCCGGATTCGGGGCGTCGCTTCCGCCGCGGCCTGCTTATCCATCGGCTGCTGCAATCGCTGCCGGCAGTGGAGCCGGGTGCCCGTGCCGCCGCCGGCCGTGCCTTCCTGGCAAGCCCGCTGCACGATCTGGCGGGCGACCAGCAGGAAGAAATTCTTGATGAGGTCTTGCGGGTGTTCGAAGCGCCGGAACTCGCGCTGCTGTTCGGCCCGGGCAGCCGCGCCGAGGTGCCGCTGGCGGGCTTGGTGGAGTCCGTGGCAGGGCCGCAGGTGATCGCCGGCCAGGTAGATCGACTCCTGCTTGAGGAATCGACTGTTTGGCTGATCGACTACAAGAGCCAGCGCCCGGCGCCGACCGAGTCGGCGGACGTTCCCATTGTCTATCTCAGGCAGATGGCGGCTTACCGGGCTTTGCTGGCGCGCATCTACCCCGGGCGGGAGGTCCGCTGCTTTCTTTTATGGACGGACGGACCCCGTCTCATGCAACTCAGCGATGCGCTGCTGGCGGGTCACGCGCCTTGACGCTTCCCGGCGGCGCTCCCTACATTGAAGCCAATTCTTAACAGACCCTGGGGCCAAATCCGGCCTCGGGGCATCATCGTCACAGGGGTATGTTTCCATGAGCACAAGAGCCACCAGCGACGGTACCTTCGAGCAGGATGTCTTGAAGGCGGCCGGTCCTGTCCTTGTCGATTTCTGGGCCGAGTGGTGCGGCCCCTGCAAGATGATCGCACCGGCGCTGGAAGAGATCGCCGCCGAAATGGATGGCCGCGTGACCATCGCCAAGATCAACATCGACGACAATCCGCAGACCCCGCAGAAGTACGGCGTGCGCGGCATCCCCACCCTCATGCTGTTCAAGGATGGCCAGGTCGCCGCAACCAAGGTCGGGGCGGTCGGCAAGGGCCAACTGATGGAGTGGGTTGAATCGGTCGTCTGAGGCCCTACATAAAATTCAGGTAACCAGGAAGGTCATCTTCCAAGCACGGTATCCCCCAAGAGTACGTTATCCCCCGAAAAGATGATCGACCCCGCCGGAGCGCTCCGGCGGGGTCTCTCTTTGTCAGGCATCTAATCCCGCTGTCGGAGCCTGCGGCCTTGACAGGTTGGGGGGGAGTGCCGAAGGTCCGCCTTCACGCTGCGGCGAAATCAGCAACGATCAGGTGAGAAGGCAATCCTCGTGGGGAAAGTGAAGTACGACTGTCTCAAGTGTCCCGGCTACTGCTGTTCTTATCCGAACATCCACACAAAGCCGGAGGACATCAAGCGTCTGGCCAAGCATTTTGGCATCGACGCGGAGAAGGCCGAGAAGCGCTTCACCAAGAAGGGCTTCAAGGAAGAGGGCATGGAGACTCGTCCCCGTGTGCTGCGTCACCAGGACGACGAGCACTTCGGCAGCATTTGCACCTTCTTCGACACCGACAAGCGCCGTTGCACCATCTACGAGGCGCGCCCCGAGATCTGCCGCGAGTATCCCGGCCGCAAACGCTGCGGCTACTACGATTTCCTAACGTTCGAGCGGGATGCGCAGGAAGATCCCGACTACGTCGCGATCACCAACAACTACTGATGCGCCTCAGTCGTTGTCGCTGAGCACGTGGCCGGCAAGGTAGAGGGAGCCGCAGATGAGAATACGGCCGGGCTCCTTCGTGGCTGCGATGTGCGCTTGTAGTGCTTCCATGACCGAACCCGCCGGTGTCGCATCGATACCGGCTCTGGTTGCGTGCGCGGCCGCTGTCTCTGCCGGAAGGCTGGCCGCTTCGCCGGGGATGCGCACAGCCTTCAGCGCGCGCACATGGGGCGCCAGCGCCTCCAGGTAGCCGGCCGCGACCTTGGTGTCGAGCATGCCGTAGATGAGGTCGAGCGGCCGGTCGTGCCAATCCTTCAGCGTTTCGGCCAGCGCCACGCCGGCGGCCGGATTGTGGCCACCGTCGAGCCACAGTTCCCAGCCATTCGGCGTGGCGTCCACCAGAGGTCCGCGCGTCAGGCGTTGCAGCCGCGCCGGCCAGCGCGCCTGCGCGAGGCCGGCGGCCACCGCAGCGCCATCGATTGCGAACTCCGTCAGCCGTGAGGCGCAGGCGACTGCCAGGGCAGCGTTGGCGATTTGGTGCGCACCGTGCAGCGACGGCTTGGGCAGGTGCCGCGCGCCCGCCTCGTCCTCGTAGCGGAAGCCGTTCGGCGCGGCTTCGAAAGTCCAGTCGCGCCCGCAGACGAACAGTGGCGCGTCGATCGCGCGCGCGCGCTGCTCCAGCACGGCGATGGTCGCCGCTTCCTGCTGGCCGACAACGCAGGTCACGCCGGGCTTCATGATGCCGGCCTTCTCGCCGGCGATGGCTTCGAGTGTCGTGCCGAGGAAATGCTGATGGTCGAGGGCGATCGGCGTGATCGCGGTGAGCCGGGGACGCTCGATGACGTTGGTGGCGTCGAGCCGCCCGCCGAGCCCGACCTCCAACAGCAAGACATCGGCCCCCTCTTCGCTCGCGGCATCCTCGGCAAAGGCGAGGAAGGCGGCGGCCGTGGTCACTTCGAAGAAGGTGATCGCCTCAGGGCCGTTGACATCCTCGCAGCGTTCCAGCAGCGCGATCAGCGCCCCCTCATCGATCAGGCCCGAGGTCAGCCGGATGCGTTCGTGGAAGCGTACCAGGTGCGGCGAGGTGTAGACCTGCACGCGCCGGCCTGCCGCCTCCAGCATGGCGCGCAGGAAGGCGACCAGCGAGCCCTTGCCATTGGTGCCCGCGACGTGAACGACCGGGGCCAGGCGTCGCTCCGGGTTGCCGAGGCGATCAAGCAGCCGCTCGACGCGGCCAAGCGAGAGGTCGATGACCTTGGGGTGGAGGCGGGTCAGGCGGTCGAGGACGGCGTCGCTGGTCTTGCCGCTCGCTGCGCCCGGCGCAGCGGCGGATAGCGGCGCATCAGCGCTGGGGGGCATCGCCCTCGTCGGCGTTTGTGGCCGCGCCTGCAGCTTCCTGCGGTGTTGCTTCGGGTGCCGGCGACGCCTCTTCCAAGGCAGGCTTGCGTGCCGCGCTCTTGCGGCCCGGCTTTATCGGCACCACTGCAGCGGTCGGCGTCTTGTCGCGCAGCAGGGCAAGCAGGCGCACCAGGGTCGGGCGCAGCTCGGCACGAGGCACCACCATGTCGACCATGCCGTGCTCCAGCAGGTATTCGGCGCGCTGGAAGCCTTCGGGCAGCGATTCGCGAATGGTCTCCTCGATCACACGCTGTCCGGCGAAGCCGATGACGGCCCCGGGTTCGGCCAGCGAGATATCGCCCAGCATCGCGAAGGAGGCCGAGACGCCGCCGGTTGTGGGGTCCGTCAGTATCACGATGTAGGGAAGGCCGGCATCCTTCACCAGCTCCACCGCGGCGACCGAGCGCGGCATCTGCATGAGCGAGAGAATGCCCTCCTGCATACGCGCGCCACCGGAGGCCGGAACCACGATCAGCGGGGCTTCCTGCAGCACGGCGAGACGGGCGGCGGCGAGCAGCCCCTCGCCCACCGCAATGCCCATGGAGCCGCCCATGAAGGCGAAGTTGAATACCGCGATGACGGTCGGCTTGCCGCCCATCTTGCCGTGCGCCACCACGATGGCCTCGTCGGGCCCATTCTTCGCCTGCGCCTCGCGCAGGCGGTCGGTGTAGCGCTTGCGGTCACGGAACTTCAGCGGATCGAGCGGCACCGCCGGCAGTTCGATCACCTTGAACTGGCCGTCGTCGAACAGCAGCTCGAGGCGGCGCCGGGCGGCGATGCGCATGTGAAAGCCGCAGTGCGGGCAGACGCGCAGGCTGTTCTCCAGCTCGCGGTGGAAGATCATCTGGCCGCAGCTCGAGCACTTCTCCCAAAGATTGTCCGGCACCTCCGGCTTTTGAACCAGCGCGCGGATCTTCGGCCTGACGTAGTTGGTGATCCAGTTCATTGGCGAGTGGCTCCGGTCTATGCGGCGCGAATCGTCAGGCAGCGCGATTGCCGCGCACGCCGTCGGCCAGCGATTCTACCAGTGTCAGCACGCGCGCCGCCAGCCCCGGCTTGGCCTTGCCGTCGGCATCCAACTCGGCCTTCACCGCATCGACGATGGCAGAGCCGACCGCCGCGCCGTCGGCGACCCCGGCGATGGCCGCCGCCTGCTCCGGCGTGCGGATGCCGAAGCCGGCGACGATCGGCAG
>DATCXZ010000314.1:0-7026 GCA_036570545.1 Kiloniellaceae bacterium | reverse complement strand
ACCGCGCTGGCGCCTGCCGCGCCGATCGACCCACGTGCCCCGGCGGCCCAGCCCACCCCGGCGATCGACAAGATCCCGCTCATCCCGGTGCCGTTGCCGCAGCCGGACGCGCCGAAGGAAACCTGAGCCAGGCCCGGCCCGCCGCAGCCGCTGGGCCATCGCTCCGGCGTCACTCCTGCACTGCCCCCGTCGCAGCCATCGCCTTCTCCATCTCGCCGAGCAGCCAGGTCCAGCCGTCCTGGCGGCTCGCCACGCCGTCGAGGCCGTCGAAAAAGGCACCCTGCTCCGTGTAGGTCAGCCTTGTCCCGCCGTTGTCCGGCTCCAGCGCCACCGTCGCCAGCGAGGTCGAGATCGGCCGGTCGTCGAGCCGCATGGTGTAGGCGAAGACGATGCGCCGCTCGGGCACGATATTCAGAATGACGGTCTCGTTCACATGCCGCGGCCCGCCCGGCTGGCGCGCCGACGAGTACTCGCTGCCGCCGACGCGGAAGTCGAGGCGATGCTCCACGTCCTCCCAGCCATCGGCCTCGCCGAACCAGCGCCGCTTGAGCGCAGGCTCGGCCCAGGCGGCGAAGACCGCTGCGGGCGGCGCGTCCAGGCGCCGCTCGAGGGTGAAGGTAGCGTGCTGTTCCTGACGGGCTTCCATGGGGGTGTCTCCCTCGCTAAACCAGTTGCATATCGCAATCAGTTGATTGCTACGGAATCTGATGCGATAATGCAAGCGGTTTTTTATTGCTAGCGGATTCTCGGATGCCGATGTCAAACGCCCACCGCTCAGGCTGCCCCATCAACCTCACTCTGGAGGTCCTGGGCGATAAGTGGTCGCTGCTGATCCTGCGCGACATGATGTTCGGCAACCGCCGGCATTTCCGCGAGCTGCTGCGCTCGCAGGAAGGCATCTCGTCGAACATCCTCGCCGACCGCCTGAAGATGCTGCTCGACGAGGGCATGGTGACGAAGGCGGACGATCCCAGCCACAAGCAGAAGGCCATCTACAGCCTGACCAAAAAGGCCATCGAGCTGCTGCCGGTCTTCGCCCACATCGGCGCCTGGGGCACCCGCCACCTGCCGGTCAGCGAGGAGCTGTCGATCCGCGCCAAGCTGCTGGCCGAGGGCGGCCCGTCGCTGTGGAAGGCCTTCATGGCCGAGCTGCAAGAGGAGCACCTCGGCATCCCGCTGCCGGCCGGCGCAAGACACGGCGGCCCCACCGTGCGCGAGCGGTTGCAGGCGGCCTACGAGGAAGTGCGCGACGGGCTCGCGGGCGAGGGCACGCCCGTCTAGCTGTGGAGCGTCAACCGGCTCGCGGCTTGTCGAAGGAACGGAACCGGTCTTCGAGGTCCGCGAAGCCGGCGCCATGCGAAAGGGCGCCGAACGTTCCCTGCTCCGCGATCGCCTGCGCCGCGTTCAGGCAGGCGCCGTAAGCCAGTCGCGCAAGGGCCGAGCCGACGCTGATCCGCTTCACGCCCACTGTCGCCAGGTCTTCGACCGTGAAGGTGGTGCCCGACAGGCCCGCCAGCACGTTGACCGGCTTTTCCAGCGCCGCGCAGAGCCTGCGAATCGCGTCGAGATCGCGCAGCCCCGGCGCATAGAGGACGTCTGCGCCGGCCCCCTGGAAAGCCTGCAGACGACGGATCGTCTCGTCGAGGTCGGGACGGCCCCAAAGGAAATTCTCGCAGCGGGCGGTCAGCACGAAATCCCGCGGCAGCCGCCGGGCGGCCTCCGCTGCCGCTGCGACGCGCTCGACCGCAAGTGTGAAGTCGAAAATCGGGTCGTCGCGGCGGTTCGTGTGATCCTCGATCGAGCAGCCCGCCAAACCGGTTTCGGCAGCAGCGCGTATCGTCTCCGCTGCGCTCTCCGGCGAATCGCCGAAGCCTTTCTCCAGGTCGGCCGAGACGGGAAGCTCCGTGGCCTCGACGATTGCGCGGCAGTGCGCGAGCACATCGTCACGCGAAACGCGGCCGTCGGACGTGCCGAGCGAGTAGGCGAATCCCGCGCTGGTGGTCGCCAAGGCCTTGAAGCCGAGCGACGCGAGCAGGCGCGCCGAGCCGACATCCCAGGGATTGGGAATGACGAAGGCGCCGGCCGCGTTGTGAAGAGCGCGAAACGCTTCCGCTCTCGCCGCAGGATCGAACGACATGGCCATCAGACTAGTCCTCCCCTCCTGCCAGCCTTCTGTCAGCAGCCAGCAGGCGGCGGTTCGCTGTTCGCCTTGCCGCAGACCAGCAGGGCGAAGGCGTAGGCCAGCGCCACCTCGTGCAGCTTGTCGAAGCGGCCGGAGGCGCCGCCGTGGCCGGCGGTCATCACCGTCTTCAGCAGCAGCAGGTTGTCGTCGGTCTTGGTCGCGCGCAGCTTTGCCACCCACTTTGCCGGCTCCCAATAGGTGACCCGCGGATCGGTGAGGCCGGCTGTCGCCAGGATCGCCGGATAGTCCTTGGCCTCGACGTTGTCGTAGGGCGAGTAGGCGGCGATGGTGCGATAGGCCTCGACGCTCTCCAGCGGATTGCCCCACTCCGGCCATTCCGGCGGCGTCAGCGGCAGGTCCTTGTCGCACATGGTGTTGAGAACATCGACGAAGGGCACCTCGGCGACGATGCCGCGAAAGAGATCGGGGCGCAGGTTGGCGACGGCGCCCATCAGCATGCCGCCGGCCGAGCCGCCGTGGCCGACGATCTGCCCGGCGCGGGTGAAGCCCGCCGCGATCAGCGCCTCGGCGGCCGAGATGAAGTCGCGGAAGGTGTTGGTCTTCTTCTCCAGCTTGCCATCGAGATACCAGCCGTAGCCCTTGTCGGTGCCGCCGCGGATGTGGGCGATGGCGTAGACGAAGCCGCGGTCGATGAGGCTGAAGCGGTTGGTCGAGAAGGCCGCCGGAATGCTCATGCCGTAGGAGCCGTAGCCGTAGAGCAGCAAGGGCGCTGAGCCGTCGAGCGGCGTCGTCTTGCGATAGACCAGGGAGACCGGAACCTCCTCGCCGTCATGGCCGCGCGCCAGGATGCGGCGCGAGACATAGTCGTCCGGATCGTGGCCGCTCGGCACCTCCTGCTCCTTGCGCAGCACCCGCGCGCGGCTGGCCATGTCGTAGTCGTAGACGCGCTGCGGCGTGGTGAGCGACGAGTAGGCGAAGCGCAGGCTCGCGGTGTCGTAGAGGTAGCCCGGCACCAGGCCCAGCGAATAGGCCGCCTCATCGAAGGCGATGGCATGCTCGTCGCCGGAAGGCCAGGCAGTGACGACGATGCGCGGCAGACCGTCCTCGCGCTCCAGGCGGACCAGGTAATCCTTGAACAGTTGCAGGCCGAGGATGAGGCAGCCCGGCCGGTGCGCCACCAGGTCGCGCCAGTTCTCCCGCCCCGGCGCGTCGAGCGGCGCCTCGACGATCTTGAAGTCGATGGCGCCATCGGCGTTGGTGAGAATAAGGAAGCGCCCGTTGTGGTCGCTGACGTCGTACTCGATGCCGCGCTCCCGCGCCGCGATCAGGCGCGGCGCGCCTTCCGGCGCGTCGGCCTCGATCACCCGCACCTCCGAGGTGGTGTGGTCGTGCGCGGAGATGACGATGTAGCGGTCGCTCTCGGTCTTGCCGAGGTCGACGAAGAAGCCGGGATCGGCCTCCTCGTAGACCAGGACATCGGCGGCCGCGTCATCGCCGAGGCGGTGGCGAAACACCTTCGAGGGCCGATGCTCCTCGTCGAGCGTCACGTAGAACAGCGTGCGGCCGTCGTTGGCCCAGGCGAGGCTGCCCTTGGTTTCCCCGATGCTGTCGGGCAGCAGCGCGCCGCTGGCGAGATCCTTCACAGCGATGCGATAGCGCTCGGAGCCGTTGCGGTCGATGGCGTAGGCCAGCAGCCGATGGTCGGGACTGTGCGCGCAGGCAGCGACCCGGAAGTAGCTCGCGCCCTCGGCCTCGCGGTTGCCGTCGAGCAGCACCTCCTCCCCCGCCTCGGAATCGACCGGGCGGCGGCAGAACACCGGGTGCTGGCCGCCGGTCTCGTAGCGCTGGTAGTAGGCGAAGGGCCCGTCGGGGCTCGGCACCGAGCTGTCGTCCTCCTTGATGCGCGCCTTCATCTCCTCGAAGAGTTGCTGCTGCAAGGCCTTCGTCGGCGCCATCACCGCTTCGGTGTAGGCGTTCTCCGCCTCGAGATAGTCGCGGATCTCCGGGTCGAGCACAGCGGGGTCGCGCATCACCTCGCGCCAGTTGTCGGCGCGCAGCCAGGCGTAGGGGTCCTCGCGGGCGATCCCATGCAGGGTGTGGCGCTGCGGCTTGCGCGGCGCCAGTGGCGCGGCCGGCGCAGTGGAGACGGCGGGGGCCTGAGCGGTGTCGGACGGCACGGTGCTGCTTTCTCCTTCTGGTGTGCGCAGAGAGGCTAGCGGGATTGCGCAGGCGGGCGCGGCTATCTGGCGCGCGGGTTTACCACCCTCGGGGCCCCCACGCAAAATGGCTGCCGGCGCGAAGGACGGCGGGCGATTAATGGATCGGCCGTGAGAGGCGGCGGGGAGCAGGCGGAAGCCGCAGCGCCGCCCGCCTCTCACGGCCGCAAGACGGGCGGCTGCGAGGCGGGCGGCTGCGAGGCGGGCGGCCGAGGCCGCGCCGCCGTCAATTGCCGAGCAGCTTCTTCTTGAGGTCGAGCGGTCCGCCGGAGCCGTCGCCGCCCTCCGCCCCACTTTCCGGCGCGGCATCGGGCTTGAGGCCCTCCAGCAGGCCCTTGGCGCCCTCGCCGTCCTGCAGATTCTCGAGGGCCGCCGCGGGATCCTTCAACTGATCCTTCAGCATGCCTTCGAGGTCCGGCTTGTAAGAGATATCATGCCAGGGGCCGGTCACCTTGATCGGCACGGTGACGCCGGCAACGTCCGAGCCGCCGCCCTGGCCCTCGATGGAGCCGACCAGCTTGGGCTTCACCAGGTAGTCGACGGTGCGCTGCGGCAGCGGCACCTTGCCCGCGCCCGTCATGCGCACCAGCGGCGCCACCAGCGAGAGGTCGTCGTTGGTGACGATGCCCTTGTCGATGGTGAAAGTGCCGGAGAGCTCGGCGAAGTCGGTGGTCGCGGCCTCGTCGAACGACTGGTCGAGGGCTGCGGTGGAAATGTTGCGCACCAGAGCGGCGATGTTGATCCCCTTGATGGCGCCGTCACGGAACACCACCGCGCCGTTGCCGGCGAGGTTGCCGACCAGCTCGCGCTGGCTGGCACCGGCGGTCCGCACCGACAGCTTGCTCTCGGTGGTGCCGAGGATGCGGTCGAACTTGGCGAGGTCGTTCAGGAACGGGCCGGCCTGGAAGTTCGCGAGGTCGAAGTCGGCGGCGATGGCGGGCTGGCCGCTGCTGCCGTCGACCACCACCTGGCCGGTGCCGGAGCCCTCGTAGAGCTGCATCTCCGCCAGATCCGCCGTCAGCTTGCTGTCCTGCAGCACCACCGCCAGGCTGCTCTTGCCGATCTTCACGTCCCTGAACTGGATGCCGCCGGCATTGAACGCGAGGTCGGCATTGAGCGCGCCGAGCGCCGACACGTCGATCGGCTCGTCGCTCCATTCGCCGCCAGCGTCGGCGCCGCCGCCCGCTTCGCCGGCCGCCCCGCCGCCTTCACCGCCAGCCGCGGCGGATTCCTCCTGCGGCGGCAGGTAGGGGTTGAGGTTGAGCTGGTCGACGGTCAGCTCGGCCTTGATCATCGGCTTGGCGCCGGTGGCATCGATCGAGAACTGTCCGTCGCCGTTGATCTCGTCCAGCTTCAGCTTGGCCTCGGTGAGCGCCACCTTGGCGCCCGTCATCTCGAGCTGGCCGGCGACGTTGAAGGGGCCGAGACCCTCGCCCGGCAGATCCAGCGGATTGCCGGTCCAGGCCGCAAGCTCGCGGATCGACGGCACGTCGAGTTCCAGCGCGCCCTGCAGGCCCAGCGCGTCGGCATTGCGCGCCGCGCCGTCGAAGGAGAAGGTCACCGGCGCCGATTCGACCTTCATGGTGACGTCGGTCGTCTCGCCGGACATGAGCGCACGCGGGCTGGCGGCGGAAAGCTCGAGGTCGATCTGCTCCTCGTTCCACACCGCCGACCCGTTGCCTTCGAAGGGCTCGGAAAGCGACGGCAGCGACAGCTCCATGTTCATCGCGCTGACGGTGATCTCCTGACCGCTCTGGCGGTTCACGAAGTTCAGCGTGCCGTCGGAGAGGCGCACTTCGCCGAGGCTCAGCTCGCTGACCGCAGCACCGCCACCCGCGTCGCCGGGAGACGCAGCGCCGGGCTCCTCGGAGGGGGCCGGAGCGGCGTCGGCGGTCTGGAGCTGCCAGTTCGGCCGCCCCTGCTCGTCGATCTCGAGGTTGATCACCGGCTTTTCGAGGATGAAGCGGTCGATCGCCACTTCGCCGCGGAGCAGCGGCAGCACCTGCAGGGCGACATCGAGGCGGTCGATGGTCGCCATCTCCGGCGCCGCGGCGCCGGGCGCGTTGGCGAAGCCCACGTCCTCGACCGACACCGCGACCGGCGGGAACAGGGAGAGCGAGATGTCGCCGTCGATGCGCAGGTCGCGACCGGTCGCTTCCTTCACGCGGGCCTGGATCTCGCCCTTGTAGCTGTCCAGCGGGATGAGGGAGATGACGATGGCCGCCGCCACCAGCAGGACAACGACAACACCCAGGCCGATGAGAAGCTTCTTCATACCTGTAAATCCTCCATTCCAGGCGCCCGCCGCTCGCTCGGCAGCGCCGGTCTCCCCCAGTATCCCGCGGGCATTGGTGACAGCGCCGGCCGTGGCACGAGGCCGGCAGGGCCTGCTGCGCCGTCTCATTAGACCGCAAACCCCCGGGACATGCATGCGTTGCGTCGAATAATCTAGGAGTATCTGCCTGAGCAAGGCGAAAAACCCGCGGAACTACAACCCAGCGGGCGGCCCCGATCCAAAAACTTTTCTGTGACGCCGGGTCTTTTCGACCTTTGGATCAAAGGGATTCGCGGTCGATGAGGTGCAGGAACGAGCCCATCGCCGTGCCGCGGCGCTGGCCGACGAGGCCGCAGTCGTCGCCAGCGGCCGAGGCGGCGCGGAACAGCGCC
>DATCXZ010000313.1:0-16616 GCA_036570545.1 Kiloniellaceae bacterium | reverse complement strand
TGCAGCGCCCGCTGCTGCGCCGCGCCGCCGGCCTGGAGGAATAGGGGCCCAGGCACGCGCGAGCAGCCCGCCGGCCCTGCGGCTCGCCGGGGCGCTGTCTGCCATCATTGCTTCATGCGCCCCGTGCCTTGGCGGGTTGCTGCGCCCTATGCCAGCGCCGCGCGGCCGGCCGCCTGCGGCTGGTAGAGGACCTCTTCGATGGAGATTGTCTCCGGCATTCCCGCCATGTCGGGAACGGTCACGGTCACGCCTTCCGCGAAGCCGAGGAGGGCGAGGCCGCGCGGATGGGTGATGGGCAGCGTCGCGCCGATGACCCCCTGCGCGGCATCGTGGATCATGACGCGGGTGGTGGGCGGCCGCTGGTTCACGCGGTAGCGCACGCGGCTGTAGAGAGTCACGAGATCGGGCGGGACCTCGTGCGGCGGCAGAATCGTCACACTCGACAGCTTCTGGCGCAGCAGGGGCAGGAGCGGATCGTCCCGCCCGCTTCGCTCGGCGAGCATGGCTTGGAGGATGTGGAAGTCTCTCGCGGCGAGGCGGCAACGATGGTCATGGCGCATGGCTGCACTCCCGCCGGCGCGGCGCTCAAGCACGCAGCCGGCTCCGGTTGCTGTTCGGTTGCTGGGACGCTCCTCTGGTCTGGCGCACGCGCAGGGACGCGGCAGCACCAGGTGCTGGCCGCCTATTCCTCGGCGGCCGCGGGCTGCTCGACGGCAAGCACCTGCAGGCGATGCAACTGCCCGTCGCGAGCGGCCCAGGTGATCGTCTGGCCTGTCGACAGCCCGATCAGGGCGGTGCCGATCGGCGTCAGGACGGAGACCTTGCCGGCGGAGATGTCCGCCGCTGCAGGGAGCACGAGGCTGACCTCCTGCGGCTCGGCACCGTCGCGCTTGTAGGTCACCTTGGAGCCCAGCCGCACCACATCGGGCGGGATCTGCCGCATCTCGACGACCGTCGCGCGCTCGAGCTCCTGCAGCAGGGGGGCCGCGGTCTCCGGCGCGCGGCGGCCGGCAGCTGCGGCAAGCTCGAGCAGTCTATCGTATTCGCTCTCGCCCATGATGATCTCGGGCAGAGAGGTCGCGCCGTTTGGTCGGCTCATGGCAGAACTCCAGTGAGGTGGCGCTGACGCCTGCCTCTTTACGGTTGGTTTACGGTTGGCATGGATCGAGACGGCGCAGCGGGCCGTTCCCGCGCAGCAGCCTGAGAGGCCGCCGCGGCGCCTGGCGTCGATCGATTATTCTATGCTTAAGGAAGGAATGCCCCCAGACCCGGAGAGCGCATGATGCCCGAGCCGGGGGCTACTGTCCCTCGATGGGGTTGCCCAGCTTTAGTCGCGAAATGAGCGTAGGGATCATCATGATGTTAGTTAGATTGCCCTAGATGGCAAGATTGTCAAGTGGCGGGTGGTCGCAGGCGAAGCTGCAGCGGCGCCACGGCACCCCGACCTGAAGCAGATCGGGGCGCCGTGGCGTGAAGATCGCGCTGCGGTTCAGGAGCAGCCGCCGACGCAACTTCCCTTGCCGTCGAACGCCATGGTGCGGTCGCTGAGCGGCAGGTGCACCGGCACCGTGGTGGCCGCGATGAAGGCGGCGGTCTTGCTGCCGTCCTTCACTTTGCCGCCGGTGGTCGCTTCCTCGTTGGCGTGCGAGGCGATCACCGACGCCGGCTTCACCAACTCGTTGATGACGAAAGCCGCCTCGGTCGGCCCGGTGGAGAAGATGCCGCCGATGTTCATCACCACCAGTTCGGCGCCGAAGCGCCGTCGCACCACGCTGTCCTGCTCGGCGGTGTGGCCGGTGTCGCCGGACAGGTAGACTGTGAGGCCGTTGGTGAACTCCACTACGTAGCCGCCCGGCGGGCCGAGGTAGGCGGTGAGGCCGTTGGCCTCCAGCGCCTCGGCATGGGTGCCTTCGAGAAAGGCGGGGCTGAGGCCGTTGGAGTGCACCGCCGGCACGCTGTACACCTTGACGCCGTTCACCGCACGCTCACCGCCGAAGCGCACGAGTTGCACCTGGCTGGCATCGCCACCGGCATTGGCGACCTTCTTGGTGAAGAAGGACCCCATCTCGCCGCCGACCAGCAGCTTGGCGTTCTTGGCGACCGTGACCTTCACCGTGCCGGAGTCCGGGGTGTCGCTGACCGAGGCGTCCGGCTTGGCGCAGGTGCCGGCCTCGGGGCTCGCCTGGTGGCGGTCGCCCAGGTGGTCGCCATGCACGTGGCTCAGCAGCACTGCGTCGATCGAGCCGAGCCGCGCGTCCTCGGCACCGCGCACCGTGCGGCCGACGTCATATAGCAGCCGCGTGCCGTCGGGGTCCTCGAAGATCATGGCGCGGTCGAAGGCGCAGAACTCGCCGGCGTGGCTGCCGAGAGGGGTGATCTTCACGGTCTGCGCCTCCGAAGCAGATTCGGCGGTGGTGCAGGCGGTTAGGCCGGCGGCCAGGAATGCGATCAGCAGGACCCTCATGCTCTTCCTCCCTTCGCTGCGGCCCTTGGTGGGCCTGTCAATTGTCGACAGAGCCTAACACATCGCCCGGTTGGGTCCATGTGCCTGCCGGTCTGCCCGGCAGGCCGGTCGATCACGGGACGGTGAGGGCGCAGGCAGGCTACTGCGACACCGTCTTCGCGCAGTAGCTCAGCGAGAGCTCGAGAACACCCTGGCCGATCAACTGCCGGCAGGTGCTGGCGAGCATCTCCTCGCGCTCGGCGCCGTCCAGCAGCGCGAGGGCGCGGTCGAGGTCCTGGTGCGCGGCCCTGCTGTCGCCGAGTTGGGCATGGGCGAGGCCGCGCGACCACAGCGCCCAGGGTGCATCGCCCTCGAGCTTCAGGCCGGCACTGTAGTCCGCGATGGCCAGCGCGTGCTCCGCCATGTCGTAGTGCACGTCGCCGCGCGCGAAGTAGACGTCGGCGTCGTCCGGCTCCAGCTTGGTCGCCTGGTTGAAGTCGGCCAGGGCCTCGGCCAGGCGGCGCAGCTCGTGGTAGGCGAAACCGCGATTCTGATAGGCGGGAAAGTAGCCCTTATCGCGCTCGATGGCTGCCGAGTAATCCACGACCGCAGCCGCATAGTCGCCGTTGTCGGCATGGGCGAGGCCGCGGCTGTTCAGCGGCCAGGGATCCCTCGGCTGCAGCGCCACCGCGCGATCGAAGTCGGCGAGCGCGGCGTCGATCAGCTTCTTTTCGGCATAAACCTGGCCGCGATAGACAAAGGCATCGGCGTCGTCGGGATCGCGGTCGATGGCGCCGGAGAGGTCGGCCAGCGCAGCGTCGTAGCGTGCCATCGCGCCGAGCACGCGACCGCGCTGCAGCAGGTAGAGCCCGTCATCCGGCTCGAGCGCCACCGCCCGCTCGTAGGCGACGAGCGCCTTCTCGTGGTCTTCAAGCAGGAAATAGGCGTTGCCCAGGCGGTAGTGCACGAGGTCGTAGTCCGGATCCAGCGCGGCGGCGGCGGTCAGCACTTCGACGGCTTCGTTGTGGCGACCGAGGTCGATCAGCGCGCGGCCCTTCTGGGCCATCGCCCACACCAGGTCCGGCTGCGCCGCGATCGCGCGATCGTAGTCGGCGAGCGCCGCCGCGACGTCGCCGCGTTCGTGTCGCACCAGGCCGCGGGAGACATGGGCTTCGCCGTCACCCGGCGCGAGCACGAGGGCGCGGCCGAAGTCGGCGAGTGCCGCGCCCTCCTTGCCGAGGACGTCGTTGACGCGACCGCGCAGATAGACAGCGTCGCGGCTGGCGGGCAGCAGGCGCACGGCTTCGTCGAGGTCCGGCAGCGCCGCCCCGTAATTGCCGGCGCGGAACCGGGCAAGGCCGCGGTTGAAAAACGCGATGCCGTACTCCGGATCGAGGTCGAGCGCGGCCGAGAACATCCGGATGGCGTCCGCATAGCGGCGCTGCTTGAAGGCGCTGTGGCCGAAGTTATTGTAGGCCCAGGCGTTGTTCTCATCGAGCGCAATCGCCTCTTCGAAGTCGATCTCGGCCAGGGTGTAGCGGCCCTGATCCACCAGCACGATGCCGCGCCGGACATAGTTGTCGGAGATGTCTGGATCCAGCCGCAGCGCGATTTCGATGTCGGCCAGCGCTTCGTCGCGGCGGCCGAGATCGAGCAGGGCATCGCTGCGGTGGCTGTAGCCGGCCGGATTCTCGGGCTCGAGCTCGATCACCTGCCCATAGTCGGCGAGCGCGCGCTCGGCCTCACCGAGTTCCAGGAAGGCGTCGCCGCGGCTGAGGAAGGCCCAGTCGTCGAAGGGATCGAGCTCGATCGCCTTGTCGAGATCCGCGACGGCCTCGGCGAAGCGCCCCATCTCCGCAAAGCTGTGGGCGCGGTAGAAGTAGGCGTCCGCCGCGCCGTCGTCGAGCGCGATGGTCTTGCCGAAGGCGACGACGGCGTCGTGGTTGCGGCCCAGGCCGTAGAGCACGAGGCCGTGCCAGTAGTGTGCCTCCGGGCTCTCCGCGTCCAGCGCGACGGCGCGATCGAGGACGGCGCGCGCCGCCTCGTAGTTATCGATCTCATAGTGCACGCGGCCGAGCGCGATGAGAATGTCGAGGTCGGGGCCGCCGAGGTCCAGCGCGCGCTCGTAGTCGGCCAGGGCGAGCGCGGTCTGCTCCTCGGCGAAGTGGGCGTCGCCGCGCTGCTTCAGCGCGGTCGCCCGCTGCATGGGGGTCAGTTCCTCAAGCGCCAGGCACGCGTCCAGCCGCGCCACCGCGACGCTGTAGAGGTGCATCGCCATCGCGCCGGCCCCTTCGGCGCAGATCCCGGGAGCGGCGGCGCGTGCTGGCGACGCGAAGGCTGCGACGATCAGCCCCGCCGCAAGAAGGCGAAAGGCAGACATCGGCTTCCCTGCATCCTCCCCCGAACAACGCCCACCCGATCGACGGGTGCAGCGATCGCGACTGCCTTTCCGGCTTGAGCGCATTCTATCGTGGATTGCAGGCAAGGCCAACGGCGTGACAGCGCCGGAGGTACCCAGAGGCCGCTTCTCAGGTGGAACGGTGTGTGGCTTGGGGAAGAATGGTTAAGGGCCGCCCGGCGGTCAGCCGCGGCGGCCCTCAATCCCTGCGTCAGCGGTGAAACGTCAGCGGTCGAAACGTCAGCGGGACGAGGCGGCGCGGGCCTGGCCGGGACGGCCGCTGCCGCCATTGCCGCCCGGGCGCCGGCGACCCTTGAACGGCCGCTGGCCGGCGGCGCCGTTCGCGCCGCTCTTGGCCGCGGGCTTCGCACCCCTGCCATTGCGATCGCTGCCGCTGCGATCGCTGGGGTTCCGGTCGTTGCCATGGCGATCGTGTGCGGCGCGCTGGTCGCCCTGTCGGGGCTGACCTTGCGGCTTGCGAGCGCGCTGCGGATGACCGTCGCTCCTGCTCTCGTCCCTGTTGTCGCCCTGGCGCTTGCGCTGCGCCTGGCCCGGCCGCTGCCCGCGGTTCTGGTTGGCGGGTTTGCGCGGCGCGCGGTCGTCGTTCGCCGGCGCGGCGCCCACCACCGTCAGGCGCTGCTTGGTCAGCCGCTCGATGTCGCGCAGGTTGGCGCGGTCGTCGGCATCGCAGAACGAGATGGCGATGCCCTCGGCGCCGGCGCGCGCGGTGCGGCCGATGCGGTGGACGTAGCTCTCCGGCTCGTTCGGCAGTTCGTAGTTGATGACGTGGGTGATCCCTGGCACGTCGATGCCGCGCGCGGCGATGTCGGTCGCCACCAGCACGCGGGCACGGCCCGTGCGGAAGGCGTCGAGCGCGCGCTGGCGCGCGTTCTGCGACTTGTTGCCGTGGATGGCGTCGGCCGGGATGCCGGCCTTGTCGAGCTGCTCGGCGACGCGGTTGGCGCGGTGCTTGGTGCGGGTGAACACGATGACGCGGCTGAGCGCAGGATCGCGCAGCAGCTTTTCGAGCAGATCGCGCTTCTCGGCGATGGTGACGTGGTGGACCGACTGCGCGATGCGCTCCACGGTGATCTTCTGAGGCGTCACCTCGACGCGCACCGGGTTGTGCAGCATCTCGGCCGCCAGCTTAGCGACCTCCGCTGGCATGGTAGCGGAGAACAGCAGCGAGTGGCGCCGCGGCGGCAGGGCGCCGACGATCTTTCGGACATCGCGGATGAAGCCCATGTCGAGCATGCGGTCGGCCTCGTCGAGGACGAGGTGCGAGACGCTGTCGAGACGCACGTGGCGCTGGTTCAACAGGTCCATGAGGCGTCCGGGCGTGGCGATCAGAATGTCGACCCCGCGCGACAGCGCGCGCACCTGCGGCCCCTGGGAGACGCCGCCGAGGATGACGGCGTGGCGCAGGCGCAGGTTGCGGCCGTAGGTCTTGAACGAATCGCCGATCTGCACGGCGAGCTCACGCGTCGGCGCCAAGATCAGCGCGCGCACCGACTTCGGCGCCGGGTTGTCCTTCATCTCGGCCAGGCGCTGCAGGATCGGCAGGGCGAAGGCGGCCGTCTTGCCGGTGCCGGTCTGCGCCAGGCCCAGCATGTCGCGACCCTGCAGCAGGGCGGGAATGGCCTGCGCCTGGATCGGCGTCGGGGTGGTGTAGTTGGCCGCGGCGAGGGCGCGCAGCAGGGGCTCGGCGAGGCCCAGGTCGGCGAAGCGGGGAGCGGAGGGGTCGGCGAGAGCCGGGTTAGCAGTCTGGCTATCGGTAGGGGGAACGGGAGAAACGTTGTTCACGAACAGAGTCCTTCTGCGCCGGGCGCTGCTGCCGTCTAGGCATGCGAATACGCCGGTGAGCGCGTTACCGTGATCCACGCGCACCTGGAGCAAACGGAATTTGTTGGAATATGAGGGTTTCGGGATGAGGGGCAGCCTCGCCCTGTAGTCCCAGGGGAGGCAGCCCTTCGCGCGATCACGAAACGCCGATGGGGGCTAGATGCGCTTTTCCAGGACTGAAGTCAAGGAGAGTTATGTTGCATTGCACATAAGCAGCCGCCAACCTTGGACAGCCGCCGGATGGCGCTGTCAGGCCGGTGCCGGGCGCCGCCGCCGGGGCAGGTTGATGGCCGCGACCCCGAGGATCACCGCCACGAGGCCGAGCCCGACGGCGGGCCGGAAGGTCTCGCCGAGCAGCAGGATGCCGAGCATCACGCTGACCCCGGAACGCAGGTAGGCCTGGCTCGCCACCCCCATGGACCCGAGGGTGCGGACCAGCCGGAAGTAGAGCAGCAGGGCGAGCGCCGTGCAGAACAGGGCCAGCGCTGCCGCGGCACCCAGCGAAAGGGCCGAGGGCCGGAGCGTCCACGGCCGGTCGACAATGAGGGCAGCCGGCAGCACCACCGCCCCGGCGCAGAGCATCACGGCCGCCGCCGTCACCGTCGGCGGCAGATGCCCGAGGCGCTTGCCGTTGACCGCGGCGCCGCCATAGAGGAAGGCGCCGAGCAGGATCGCGAGCTGCGCTGCGACCTGCTGGCCGAGTCCTGCCAGAACATCCACGCCGATGATGAGGGCGACGCCGGCGACGCCCAGCAATGCGCCGGCCAGCTTCAGCGGCGAGAGCGCCTCGTGGCGCGTCACCAGCAGGGTGATGAAGAACACGAAAACCGGCGAGGTGGAGTTCAGCACGCCGGCGAGCCCGCTGTCGACATACTGCTGGCCCCAGGCGAGCAGCGTCCAGGCGGCGGTAGCATTCAGCAGCGACTGCACGAAGAGCAGGCGCCAGGTGGCGCCGTCGCGCGGCAGGCGATGGCCCTGCCAGCGCGCCACGGCCAGCAGCACCGCGGCGGCGAGGGTGACGCGCAAGGCGATGAGCGTCACCGGCGGCAGGCCGTCGAGCGCCACCCGGATCAGCAGGTAGGACGAGCCCCACAAGAGCGCCAGCAGCCCGAGCAGCAGCAGCTCGGGCAACAGGGCAGGCGTGCTGGCGTGATCGGCTGGGGTGCTGGTTTGGGTCACGGAGGGACAGGGGCGGGGCTGGTGGCGGCAGCCAGTATGCTAGAGCCGCGCCCGCAGCGAAAGCTTCGCCCGCTGTCGAAGGGTGGATGTGCGGCGAGGGCGTCTTCCGTGCTAAGCTTGCCTCGCCGCGATCGTCCGGAGGAGTCGTCATGTCCGCAGCGCACGAACCGCTGATTCTCGATCTCGTGGAGTGGGTGGCCGCCGGTCCGCGGCCCTATGCCGAGGTCATGGAGGCCTGGCGCACCTCCTGCCCGCGCCTGCCGGTCTGGGAGGATGCGGTCGAGCGCGGCCTCATCGCGCGCGGCGCCGATGCGATGGTGACGGTGACAGCGGCCGGCCTCGACCATCTGCAGCAGTGCGGCCGCTGGCCGAAGGTCGCGGTGTTGTCTTAGTCCGCCACTACCCGCCGGTACAGGTGCCAGGTCGCGTGGCCGAGCACCGGCAGCACGAGGATGAGGCCGAGGAAGGCGGGAATCGAGCCCAGCACCAGCCCGAAGGCGACGATGAGGCCCCATAGCGCCATGGTGCCGGGATTGGCGGCGATGGCGCTCAGCGACGTCGCGACGGCGACGCCGACGCTGACCGGGCGATCGATCAGCATGGGGAACGAGATCACGCTGATCGCCAGCACGATGACGGCGAAGAGGAAGCCGACGCCCAGGCCGACCGCGATCATGGTCCAGCCGTCCGAGGTGGTCAGCACGTCGGAGACGAAGTCGTTGAGCGAGGTTGGCGGCAGCGGGCCCAGCGTCGCCATGTAGATGACCTGCGCTGCGGCCAGCCACAGCAGGAACAGCGCGAGCAGCGCGAGGGCCAGCGCCAGGATGGGACCGAAGGAAGGCGCGCGGATCATGCTGAAGGCGCTGATCCAGCTCGCCTCCAGTCCGCGCTCGCGGCGCCGGCTCATCTCGTAGAGGCCGATGGCGGCGACTGGGCCGACCAGCGCGAAGCCGGCGGCCAGCGGGAACAGCAGCGGCAGCAGGCCCTGGTGGAAGGCGGCAAACATCAGAGCCACACTCACCACCGGATAGATGATGCAGATGAACATGACATCGGTGCGATAGGCGGCGAAGTCCTCGATGCCACGGCGCAGCGCGATCTGCAGGTCGGCAGGCGCGATGCGGCGGATCGTCGGCAGCGTCGCCGTTCGTCCGTCGCCGTGTAGCGTGGCACCGCTGGCGGTCTCTACCGCCGAGCCGGCCTCGCGGAGCGCATCCATGCTCCATTCGATGGGATTGCGTATCGTATCCATGGCGCTTCCTCGCGTGTCACCGGATCGGGGTGGCCACGGGGCCCTTCCTGGCAGGCGCCATCTCCGGTCGCCGGCCGCACAGGGCGCCGAGACCTCATTGAACTAGCATAAGCACTTCCGCCGCCGCCTGTCTTCTCACGTCTGGTTGTTTTGATGACCAGGCTGTTCGCGCGCGGGGGCTTGCGATCGTGCGGGCCGGGCCGGATAGTGCGCAGATGACGAGCGACCTCGATCTCGCTGCGGCCGAGCGTCCTGAGCCGGCCTTCGGGCCAGAGTTCCGCGCGCAGTTCGCGGAACTGCTGGCGTGGCGGCGCGATGTGCGTCGCTTCCGTCGTGATCCCCTGCCGGACGGCCTGCTGGAGCGGCTGCTGGAACTGGCCGAGCTGGCGCCGAGCGTTGGCCTCAGCCAGCCCTGGCGCTTCGTGCGGGTCGTGAGCGATGACAGCCGCGCCCGCGTCCGTGCCAACTTCGCCGCCGCCAACGCCACCGCCCTGGGCGACTACAGTGGATCGCGCGCTGCCCTCTACGCGCGCCTGAAGCTCGCCGGCCTCGAGGATGCGCCCGAGCAGTTCGCCGTTTTCGCCGAGGACGATCCCGATCAGGGCCACGGCCTCGGTCGCCGGACCATGCCGGAGACGCTGCTCTACTCGACGGTCTGTGCGGTGCACACGCTGTGGCTCGCGGCGCGGGCCGAGGGCGTGGGGCTCGGCTGGGTTTCGATTCTCGATCCCGCGACAGTGGGGAGCGACCTCGCGGTGCCGGACGACTGGCGCTTCGTCGCCTACCTTTGCCTCGGCTATCCGGAGGCGGCGCAGCCGGACCCGGAGCTGGCGCGTGAGGGCTGGGAGCAGCGCCGCGGCGTCGGGCCGCTCTTCGTCACGCGCTGAGGCCGTAGCATCGGCTTCGCCTCGCCTCGGGCGTGACATTTCCGAGCCGGCAGGAATAGCCGGCGTCATTCTGCGTCGAATCAGTTACCCGCGACGGAAATGTGCACCGGTTCCTCCCGCCGGACCCGGCCCTGGTTTCGCAACAGCTTGCCTGGCGCGGGCGTCCCCGGTTTCTGCTGGGGGCGGCACATTTCCTTCCCTAGTCCGCCATCGACGGAGGCTCGACCATGCTGCGCCCACTTCACCTCGCCCGCCGCCTCGGAGTTCTCGTCCTGCCGCTGGCGCTGGCCGGCGGTGCACTGCCCGCGGCGGCTGCCGGTTTCCTGCAGACCGCCCAAGCGGACGCCCCCCAAGCGGGCAGCCAGGGCGCCGCCTATAGCCAGGAGCAACTGGAATCCTACGCCGCGGCCGTCATGAAGGTGCAGGAGATCGACCGTGCCTGGCAGCCGAAGATACAGCAGGCCGAGGACCAGCAGCAGGCCGACCAGATGGCCACCGAGGCTACCGACGAAATGATCGGCCAGATCGAGGCGCAGGGCCTCTCGGTCGAGGAATACAACGCCATCACCCAGGCGGCGGAGCAGGACCAGCAGCTCTACGACCGGATCGTGGCCCTGCTTGCCCAGGCCCAGTAGTCGCGCGGGGTAGATGCGCGGGCGCGCCGCCCGGCTACCGTTGGCGGGCGCGGACGATGATGCTCTCGATGGTGTCCTCGCCCAGCGCGCGGCAGGCCTCCAGACGGTGCAGCCCCTCCTGCAGCACGTAGCGCCCGTTCCCCTTGCGGACGGAAATCGGCAGCTTCAGCCCTTCCTCCATGATGCTTTGCGCCAGGGCATCGACCTGCTCCTGGTTCAGGGTCTGCTTGCGCTTCACCGGCACGTAGATCTCCGCGATGGGGATCCGCACGCTCTCCATGGTCCGCTCTACCAAAGGCTTTCTTCCCCCTGCCGGCTATCTCATCGAATGGTACGTCGGGCAGGCCGCCGAAATCCACCGTGAACCAATCCACCGGTAGCAGGGCGGCTGAACTGACGGGCGCACTCGGGCGTTGTCATGCCGCGCTCCAGTCGCTATTCCCTTTCGGGGAGTGGGGCCGACCGGGATTTCGTTACTGTGGACTTGCTGCTGACCCTGTTGAAGGGCATGGCCATCGGTTTTGCCATGGCCGTGCCGGTCGGGCCCGTCGGCCTCCTGTGCATTCGCCGCACGCTGAATTACGGCCTCGTGATCGGCCTGCTGTCCGGCCTGGGCGCGGCCCTCGCCGATGCGCTCTTCGCTGCCGCGGCGGCGGGGGGCCTTGCCTCGCTCATGGATTTCCTGCTGGGCATCGAGCGGCAGCTTCGGGTCGCCGGCGGCGTGTTTTTGGTGGCGCTGGGCATCTGGACGTTCTTCAAGCACCCGGTCGAGGAGGGGGCGAACCCCGGCGGCCATCACGGCGCCATCGCCACCACCTTCCTGCTGACGCTCACCAATCCGATGACCCTGCTCGCCTTCGTCGGATTCTTCGTCGCCTTCGGAGTGGCGACCGGCGGCGGCCTGCTGCATGGCATCGCGGCGCTGGTGGCCGGCGTGTTCCTCGGCTCGGCCCTGTGGTGGAGCCTGCTCTGCGTGGGCATCGGCAAACTGCGCCACAGCATCGACCCAGGTCTGCTCCACCGGATCAACTGCTTCTCGGCGCTCGGCATCGCCGGCTTCGGCGTCTATGTGCTCGCTGCGCCGCTGCTGTAGCGTCAGCGGTCGCTGCGCACCCGCGATACCGCATCCCGCCAGCCGGCATAGCGCGCATCGCGCTCGCTCGCATCCATCTGCGGCTCGAAGCAGGCATCGCGCCGCCACTGCGCGGCGATCGCATCGAGATCCTTGAACAGACCCCGGTTCAGTCCGGCAAGACAGGCCGCGCCCAGCGCCGTGGTCTCCGCCACCACCGGGCGCTCGACGGCGACGCCCAGGATGTCGGCCAGCATCTGAAGCATCCAGTCGTTGGCCACCATGCCGCCGTCGACGCGCAGGGTCTCCAGGCTGTCGGCGCCGTCGGCGCGCATCGCCTCCAGGAGGTCGCGGGTCTGGTAGCAGACGGCCTCCAGCGCAGCGCGGGCCATCTCGGCGGCGCCCGTCGCCCGTGTCAGGCCGAAGAAGGCGCCGCGTGCCTCGGCATCCCAGTAGGGCGCGCCGAGGCCGGTGAAAGCCGGCACCAGGTAGACCCGCTGGCTGGTGTCGGCGGCTCTGGCGAGGGCTTCGGTCTCGGCCGCGGACTTTATGATGCCGAGCCCGTCGCGCAGCCACTGCACGGCGGCGCCGGCGACGAAGATGCTGCCTTCCAGCGCGTAGGTGGTCTGGCCGCCGAGGCGATAGGCAATGGTCGACAGCAGGCGATGCTGCGAGTGCACCAGCTCGCTGCCGGTGTTGAAGAGGGCAAAGCAGCCGGTGCCGTAGGTCGACTTCATCATGCCGGGCTCGAAGCAGGCCTGGCCGACGGTGGCCGCCTGCTGATCGCCGGCGATGCCGCCGATGGGCAGCGCGCGGCCGAGCAGCGCGGCCTCGGTGCTGCCGAAGTCGGCATCGCTGTCCTTCACCTCCGGCAGCAGGCTTTCGGGAATGCGCAGCAGCGCGAGCAGCTCCGGATCCCAGATCTGGCGGCCGATGTCGTAGAGCAGCGTGCGCGCCGCATTGGTGGCGTCGGTCGCGTGCACCCTGCCGCCGGTGAGGCGCCACAGCAGGAAGCTGTCGATGGTGCCGAAGGCGAGCTCGCCGCGCTCGGCACGCTGGCGCGCGCCCGGCACGGTGTCGAGCAGCCAGGTGATCTTGGTGCCGGAGAAGTAGGGGTCGAGCAGCAGGCCGGTGCGCTGCCGCACCAGGTCTTCGGCACCCTCGGCACGCAGCTTCTGGCAGAGTCCGGCGGTGCGGCGGTCCTGCCAGACGATCGCCTTGTGGATGGCCGCACCGGTCTTGCGGTCCCAGATCACCGTCGTCTCGCGCTGGTTGGTGATGCCGATGGCGGCGACCTGCTCGGCGCCCGCACTAGCGTCTGCCAGGGCGCCCTGCATCACCGCCAGGGTATCGCGCCAGATGTCCTCGGGGTCGTGCTCCACCCAGCCGGATTGCGGGAAGTGCTGCGGCAGCTCCTTTTGCGCCTGGCCGAGGCGGCGGCCATCGCCGGAGAAAAGAATGGCGCGGCTGCTGGTGGTTCCCTGGTCGATGGCGAGAATGCTGCGTTCGGCACCCATGCCGGCTCCCCCGGTTTAGAATTGCAACTATTCTTGTTCGTGGCGGTCCCTGCCGCCGGCAGAGGATGTCGAGGCTCAGCGACAAGATCAATGCTGTTTGATCTGGGTCAAAGACGGCCGCGGCCGGCGCGCCTAGTTTTCCTTCACTGGCTGCCTTGCGGAGACGGTCCCCACCTTTGATCTCCGCAGCGGTGGCATCGGCCTTGCTCAGTCAGGCCAAGGCGGCGGCACCGGTCTCACTCCCGGACCGCACGCCCAGTGCGTCGCCCGGCGCCCCTGATCCCGGCGCCGGGCATTTTTCTGCCGTCACCGTCGCCTTCCGCTGCGTGGTTCCTTCGGCCAGTCCACATACTGCGGCGGCTGGCGCCGCACCCAGGCGACGAAGCGCCTGATTTCCGGATGCATGCGCAGCGCTTCGGGATCGGCATAGGCGCCGGCCAGCTCCTTCTCGCTGAACACGCGGTGGATCATGCGGTGGCCGACAGTGCGGGTGGCGTCCGTCGCGCGTCCGCCTTCGCTCTTCGGCACTCAGTGGTGACGGTCGACGCTCGGCCCCGCGATCATCGCGCGTCCGCAGAGCGGGCAGGGGCCAAGATCGCGCAGGCTATCCATGCCGGGTCATGCTGGGCCGTTCAGAAATCCGCGTCGTCGAAGGCCAGCGTCGACTCGGCGCCACGGATGACGGCGCCCGCCAGTCCAGCCGTCTCGCCCAACAGATTCTCGGCGTAGAAGCGCGCCGTCTTCAGCTTGGCCGCGGCGAAGCTGCCGCCTTCCTGCTGGGCCTGCACGGCCGACTTCGCGAGCAGCCAGCCGCCGAGCACCGAGCCGCAGAGCGCGAGGTAGGGCGTCGCGCCGGCAGCGCCCTTTGCAATGGATTTCGCACCGTCGTCAAGCAGCCAGGCGGTGGCATGCTCCAACGCGGCGAGGGCAGTGACCAGCGGCGGTCGCAGGGCGGCGAGCGCGTCGCCGGCCGGCGGCAGGCCATCCTGCAGCTCGCGGATCAGCGTCTTCATCGCCTTACCGTGGTCGCGCAGCAGCTTGCGGGTGAAGAGGTCGAGCGCTTGGATGCCGTTGGTGCCCTCGTAGATCGGCAGGATGCGGGCGTCGCGGTAGTGCTGCGCGGCGCCGGCCTCCTCGATGAAGCCCATGCCGCCGTGCACCTGCACGCCGAGCGAGGCGACCTCGCAGGCGGCGTCGGTGCACCAGGCCTTCACAATCGGAATCAGCAGGTCGAGGCGCGCCTGCGCCGCCTTGCGCCTGGCGTCGTCGGGCTCCCGCTTGGCGCGGTCGAGCGTGCCGGCCGCCCAGTAGGCGAGCGCGCGCGCCGCCTCGCTGCGCGCCTTCATAGTCGCCAGCATGCGGCGCACGTCGGGATGCTGCACGATCTTCGCCGCTCCATCACCACCTTCCAGCAGTCGACCTTGCGTACGCTCGAAAGCATAGGCGCGCGCCTGTTGATAGGCGCGCTCGGCCAGTGCCACGCCCTGCACGCCGACGGCGAGCCTTGCGTTGTTCATCATGGTGAACATGCAGGCTATGCCCTGGTTCTCTTCGCCGATCAGGTAGCCGACCGCGCCGCCCGAATCGCCGTAGGACATCACTGCAGTGGGCGAGGCCTTGATGCCCAATTTATGCTCGATCGACACGCAGCGCAGATCGTTGTGCGATCCCAGGCTGCCGTCTTCGTTGACGATGAACTTCGGCACCAGGAAGAGGCTGATGCCCTTGGTGCCCTCCGGCGCGTCGGGCAGGCGTGCCAGCACCATGTGCACGATGTTGTCGGCGAGGTCGTGCTCGCCGTAGGTGATGAAGATCTTCTGCCCGGTGATGAGGTAGTGGTCGCCGTTGCGCTCGGCGCGCGTCTTCAGCGCGCCGACATCGGAGCCCGCCTGCGGCTCGGTGAGGTTCATGGTGCCGGTCCACTCGCCGGCGATCAGCTTTGCAAGGTAGTCGTTCTTCTGCCGCTCGCTGCCGTGCGCCTGCAGCAGCTCGACGGCGCCGACGGTCAGCAGCGGACAGAGCCCGAAGGAGAGATTGGCCGCCTGCCACATCTCCTGCACCGCGGTGGCAAGGCTCCACGGCAGGCCCTGGCCGCCGAAGTCGGGGTCGAAGGGCAGGGCGTTCCAGCCACCGGCGACGAACTGCGCGTAGGCGTCCTGAAAGCCCTCGGGCGTGCGCACCACGCCGTTCTCGAAGACGGAGCCCTGGCGGTCGCCGGGATGGTTCAGCGGCGCCAGCACGTCGGCGGCGAGCTTGCCGGCCTCTTCCAGGATGGCGCTCACCAGGTCGGGTGTCGCCTCCTCGTAGCCCGGCAGCCGGGCGATCTTCGGCAGGCCGGCGACGGCATCGAGGGCGAAGCGCATCTCGGCGATCGGCGCCTGATAGGTCATGTCGTTTCCATCTCCTCGGCCGGCAATAGAGCCAGAGGATGGAGCACCCCGCCCCGGATGGCAACGTGGGGGTCGCCTGACGGGCGCAATTCCTTCTGGTTGGCGAAGACGATACCATGCCGGCTACAAACAAGGAGGGCACGACCATTCTCGACCGCCATTTTGCGACGCCGCCTGCGATCACGGCGCACGCAGCGCTCGACGCCGAGACGGGAGCCTATCCCGCCGCGCTGATGGAGGTGCTGTCGCCGGCGATGACGGCGCGCGCCCGCGACGCCATCCGGCGCTGGCCCGGCTACGCGCCGACGCCGCTGCGGCGGTTCGACCGCCTGGCCGAGGTGCTCGGGCTCGGGGCTGTGCACTACAAGGACGAGAGCGCGCGCTTCGGCCTCGGCAGCTTCAAGCCACTCGGCGGCGCCTACGCGGTGCTACATCTTCTCGCGCAGCGCCTGGAAGCGGCACTCGGCCATCCCGTCAGCCTCGACGAGATCCGCGAGGGCCGCTACGCCGAGGCTGCGGCGGCGATCACCGTGGCCACGGCGACCGACGGCAACCACGGCCGCTCGGTGGCCTGGGGCGCGCGGCTGGCCGGCTGCCGTTGCCGCATCTACATCCACGCGAAGGTGAGCGAGAACCGCAAGCGCGCCATGGAAGCCTTCGGCGCCGAGATCCTGCGCATCGACGGAGATTACGACGCCTCGGTGCACCGCTGCGCCGAGGACGCCGCGGCCAAGGGCTGGTTCGTCGTCTCCGATACCTCCTACGACGGCTACAGCGCGCTGCCGCGCCAGGTGATGGCCGGCTACGCGCTGATGGCGAGCGAAGTGCTGGAGGACTGCGGCGGGGCGCCGCCGACCCATGTCTTCCTGCAGGCCGGCGTCGGCGGGCTCGCCGCCGCGATCTGCGGCCAGTTCTGGATGGCGCTGGGCGCGCGCCGCCCGCGCGTCGTCGTCGTCGAGTCGGATCGCGCCGCTTGCCTCCTCGCAAGTGCGCGGGCCGGC
>DATCXZ010000312.1:0-15504 GCA_036570545.1 Kiloniellaceae bacterium | reverse complement strand
CCGTAGAGCAGCGGCGGGCGCAGCATCACCAGCAGCATGGCGCCGCCGGCCGTCCCCTCGCGCAGCGCCTGCTCCGCCTCGAGCTTGCTCCGTTGATAGGGGGACGCGCGATCACGACGGACTTCGGCGACCGCGGCGCCTACCGAGCTGAGGAAGACGAAGCGCTGGACTCCGGCGGCGCGCGCCTGCTGTGCAAGATGCCGGGTCGCCACCACGTTGATCCGGCGGAACGCCGCCATCGGGTCGGCCTTGGTCTCGCGCCGCACATGCACGCGCGCGGCGCAGTGCACCACGGCGTCCACGCCGTCGAGCGCCGCCTGCCAGTCGGTTGCGCCGTCGAGGGGGCCGACCACGACCTTGTGAGCACCCGCGGGCACCACCGCTTCCGCGCGCCGCACGGCGCCGCGTACCGCCCAGCCGCGTTCCATCAGGTGGCGGCAGATCGCCGTGCCGGCAAAGCCGTTGGCGCCGGTGACCAGCACGCGCACCATGACTAAAACACCAGCCGCTTCAGCACGGCGCGGGCGCCGTAGTGGAGCATGCACCAGCTCGCATGCAGCAGTCCCAGCTTCTCGACCTTGCGGTAGACGTCCCACACCCAGGCCGCCGAGCGTTTCGGCTTGCTCGACAGCGAGCCGCGCACCACGCGGTAGCGCGCGAGGTCTTCTTGCAGGCCGTGGGCGACGAAGCCGCGCTTCAGCAGCGACAACCAGAGAATGTAGTCGTCGCGCCGCGCCTCGGTCATGCGGATGGGGCCCGTCTTGGCGGTGTCCACCATGCCGGTCAGCGTGGCGATGGCGGTGTTCTTCAGAAGCTGGCGATAGCTGAGCCGCGCCGGCACCGGCACCAGCCGGCCCAGGCGATTGCCGGTCTCGTCGATGCGGCGAAAGGCGGTGTAGGACACGGCGGCGTCCTGGGCGCGCATGAAGTTGACCTGGTGCGCGAGTTTCTGCGGCAGCCACAGGTCGTCGCTGTCGAGAAAGGCGACAAAGCGGCCCCGCGCGGCGGCCAGCGCGGCGTTGCGCGCCCGGGCGACCCCCCCGTTGCGCTTCAGGCGGAGGAGGCGGATGCGTGGGTCGGCGGCCGCGGCTGCCGCGACGATGGCCGCCGTGCGGTCGGTCGAGGCATCGTCGGCCACCACCATCTCCCAGTCGCCCAGCGACTGCGCCTGCACCGAGGCGATGGTCGCCGCGATAAAGCCCTCGGCGTTGAAGGCGGCGGTGATGACGGAAACCAGCGGGGCGGTGGTCATGCTGCAGCACCCTTGAGCGCGCGCTGGCGCAGGGCTCCCAACAGGCGGCCTAGCCTTTGCAGCACTTGGCGACGTAGAACTCGAGGTTCTGGCGCGGATAGCGTTCGGTGATGACCGCGATCTCGACATGGTCGAAGACTTCCTTGAGCGCGCCGCGGAAGTGCGCCTCGTCGTCGAAATAGCTCATGACCTGGCCGTCGCGGAACTCGCCGGTGGCAAGGCGGTAGCGCGAAGGGCCGAGGCGCTCGGCCTTGCGATGAAACTGGTGTTCGCGCCCGGCGGTGGAGATCAGGAAATGGCAATCGGGCTTGCCGACGCGCGCAATCTCACGCAGTCCGGCCATGACGTTGGCGATACCATCCTCGTAGTGAATGGTGTTGATCGAAAGGACAAAGTCAAAGGTACCGTCGGGGAAGGGCAGGGCGCGGTTGTGCCCGGCGGCGATCTCCACTGCCATCCCCAGATCCGCCGCGCGCTCGGTCGCCACCGCCACCATGTCGTCGTTGATCTCCACGCCGTAGAGATCGAGGCCGCGGTCGGCGAAGGGCATGAGGTTGTTCAGGTAGAGGCAACCCAGGTCCAGGACCTTCTGACCCGGCACGATCTCCTTGCCGAGCGCGAAGTAGCTGCGTGAGCAGAGGCTGCGCAGCAGGTATTCGGTCGGAAAGTGGCGCGGCATGCGACTTGAGTAGCCGATGTTCTGCTTTGTCCAGGCGTCGCGCTGGTCGACCGCTGTCATTCTTCCGCTGCCTTTCGCATGGCATGCCAACCCCTGTAGATCATCTCGGCAAGCTCGAGGTCTTCCGGCTCGTCGATATCGACACCCTTGTAGCGCGGCAGCCGGTAAGGCAACAAGCGGTCCGCGACCACCAGCGCGGGGTTCATGATATGAGCGGCCGGACTGAAGGAAAACAGGCCGGCATCATGGTAGGCCGGCGCCAGGTCCTGCGACCGCGCGTGCCAGGAGTCCGGGTACTTGGGCCGCAGGACACCTTCGGAATCCAATGCCAGGGCCCGCTCCACGGGATAGGGAAAGGACACGACGGCCAGCAGCGGGATCTCGCGCCCCGACCTCGCGTAGGCATCGTAGGCGCCGCGCAGGTCCTCCGCCTCCACCAGCGGCGCGCAGGGCATCAGCAGGCAGACGTCGCTTGCCTCGCGGCCGCTATCCCTGAAGCGCTCGAGCACCCAGCGCAGCACCGGCATCAGCGGCGTGTGGTCGCCCGCCATGCTCGGATCGCGCAGGAACGCGACGGGAAATCCGAGGTCGTCGGCAACGGCGGCAATACGCTCGCTGTCCGTCGAAACGTGAATGACATCGAACAGCCCAGAGGCGCGCGCCGCCTCGAGCGCATAGGAAATCATCGGCTTGCCGCAGAAGTCGACGATGTTCTTGTCCTTGATGCGCTTGCTGCCGCCGCGCGCCGGGATAATCGCTATTCTCATGATGTTGGGGGCAACCCTTCCAGGTAACCCGACCGGATTCGCTCCAGGCTTTGCGGGCCGACGTTGAACAGCAGGTCGATGGCCGACATGTATGGCTCGAATGCGCCGTGGAGCTGGGGGTAGGCGGGGTGCTGGTAGTCGTGATAGACGACCTCGATGCCGTGGGCTTCGAACGCGCCGGAGGCTTCGATGTAGTCCCGGGAGCCGGGGGCGGAAAGATAGATATCGCCGCCCAGTGCTTGGCAGATGCTGACCAGCAGGTCTGCCTTGGCCCCCCCGGTCTCGATCTCCGTGCTGCGGACGAATCGGCTGTCGATGCCGAAGCTCTCAGCGAGCCAGGTGATGAGTGCGATGTTCAGGTCGCTCAGCCCGGAGCGGCCGCCACCGAGAATTCCGAACAGCGCCTCGGCATGGGTCGCAAAGTAGGGTGCCTTCTTGAGCGCATGCTCGATGGCGCGCATCTGCGTCAGGGGGAACTGCGCCTGCTCGTCGATCCTCACCTCGGCGATCGTCTGGTCGCGCGCGCCCTTCTTATGCACCGGCACGGTGAGCATGAGCGGCCCATTGGCCGTCTTGATCCGGTTGCGCTGCTGCCATGAGCGGCGGGCGAACTGCACCGAGTCCAGGAAGACGAAGATGTCCGCCCGGTCGATCATGCCGAAATAGCCGATCCACGGCAGATAGGTCGGCTGCATGATGGCGATGGTGGTCATCGCCCGACTGCGAGCCCGATGCCACCGGCGCCGTAGTTGTCGCCGTTGTAGAACATGAAGTAGCGGTCGCCATGCCTGGCTACCGCCGCGTACTCGACCATCTGCGAATCCCAGCCGGAGGCCGACGGTGCCACGCCGGCGAAGCTGTCGTCGCGCTGCCAGCGTATGCCATCGTCCGACTCGGCATAGCCGAGCCGGTAGGCTTCTCCCTTGTGCGCGAACCACATCCTGTAGCGGCCGTCCTCTTTGAGGACGAAGGGGCGTGCCAGGGCGTTCTCCTCGTCCGAGGCAAAGTCGATGGCGACGGTGCCGTCCCGGTGCCAGTGCAAGCCGTCGCGCGAGGTCGCGTACTGGATGTTGTAGCGGGGCAGATCGCGATGCCGCCAGCCGACACCGGCGACATAGTACATGCGCCACTGCCCGTCTTCGTGCAGTACGAAGGGTGCCGTGTTCAGGTAGGGGTTGACCGCGCAGCGCTCTATTACCGGGGCGCGGGACGCACGCTCGAAGCTGCGGCCGCCGTCGGTGCTGACGGCGAGGCCGCCAAAGAGGTGCATGCGCACGGTCGACCCGGGATTCCAGCCGATATAGTAGAGGTAGATCTTGCCGTCATGGCGCACCACCGACGAGGGCGTCACCCCGTTGTCGTCGAAGCACCCGAGAGCGCCGGGCAGCAGCACGGGCTCTCTCGAATAGTCCTGGATCTCGGTGGGCCGCGCGAGATCGATCTCTGCCCAGCCGATGTGCGAAACGTTGCGCTCGTTGCGTCCCGAGAAATAGACACGCAGCAGACCGTCGCCCAACATGTCGAGGGTCGGTATCATCGCGTGACTCTGCATCCACCAGAGATCGCGCTGCGGCGCGATCACCAGGCCCAGCTTCTCCCAGGTTATCTTCCTATCGAACAGCGCCATCGCGGTCGGCTCTCAGCTCTCGAGCTTGAAGTACTTGCGCTTGATCGTCTGCGCCCGGCGGTCGTCCGCCTCCAGGACCGTCGCCTGCGCGCCCAGCACGACCCCACCCGCCGGCACGTTACGAGTGACGCTGGCATCCATGGTGATGAAGCAGTCGGCGCCGATGGTCGTGAAGTCTGCCGTGGTCGCATTGACACCCATGAAGCTGCGCTCGCCGATCACGCAATGCCCGGCGATGCAGACGTGGGATGCGATGTAGACATGGTCCTTGATCTGCGTCCCGTGCCCCAGGTGGTTGCCGCTCCAGATCATCACGTTGTTGCCGATCTTGACCGTCGGCTGGATGGTCTGGTTCTCCAGAATGAAGCAATTGTCACCGACACTGAGGTCCGGCCAGACGACCGAACGCGAGCAGACGTAGGAGGCAAGCCGGTATCCGGCCGCCTTCGCGCTATGGTACTTGTCCTCGCGGAGCCGGTTCAGCCGGTTATAGGAGAGCGCGACGTGCATGCTCGCCTGGTCCGGCGGAAAGCGCTTCTGAACCTCGCTGAAGGCCAGGAGGGGCAGTCCGTCGAAGCTGTCCGCGTCGACATAGCTGTCGTCGACCGTGTAGGCGATGACCTGCCAGTCGCTGTCGTGCTCGAAATAGAACCGGGCGAGTGAAGCGATCTCGGCGGAGCCGAAGATCACAAGCTTATTGCTGGCCATCCTTACCTCTCCTCGTCCTCTGACGTCAGAATTCCAGATACGACCAGCGGATCGCTTCGCCTTCGGCGATCGCCTCACCGGCTTTGGTGCCGACGACGGCGCGCGCGTAGCGCTCGTCGATACCGACCGCCGGGCGGCGCAACACGATGTCGCCGGCGCCGAGCTCGCTTCCTGCCGCGATCGCTCTTGCCGCATAGAGACCGTTGCGCCGGCCGACCTTTCTTTCGTCATCCAGCATGGCTTTCGCCGGCGATCCCAGGGCGGCATAGGCGTCGCTGACCGTCTGCACGTAGGCCTTCAACTCCGCCGGCTCCAGCGCGTAGCTGTGGTCGGGGCCTTTCATGCTACGGTCCAGGGTAAAATGCTTCTCGAAGACCCGCGCGCCCAGGGCGACGGCTGCGGCGGCGGCGGCATTGCCCAAGGTGTGATCGGAGAAGCCCAGGGCAGTGCCGAAGCTGCTGCGGAAGCTCTCCAGCACCCGCAGGTTCGCCTGCTCCGGCGGCAGGGGGTAGAGCGATCCGCACTGCAGCAACACCAGGTTATCGTTGCCGAGGCCGTTGCAGAGCCGGACCGCCTCGGCAATGTCGCTGAGCTCGCACATGCCGGTGGAAAGAAGCAGCGGCTTTCCGGTTGCCGCCATGGCCCCGACCAGCCTCAGGTTTGTCGTCTCCGACGAGGCGACCTTATGAAAGGGAACGGCAACGCCTTCCAGGGCGGCAAGGGAAGGAAGATCGAAAGCCGAGGCGGCAAACGCGATGCCGCAGCCGGCAGCGTGCTCGCTCAAAGCCGGCAACCAGGCGGCGTCCAGCTCGATCGACTTGAAGATGTCGTACATCTCGCTGCCGACCGGATAGAGCGCTTCGGCGCGGAACAACTGGAACTTCACCGCCTGGGCACCGCTTTCCGCGGCGACCTCGATCATGCGCTTGGCCGTGTCGAGCGACTGGTTGAAGTTGGACCCGGCCTCGGCAACGACGTAGGGAGCGGAATCCAGGCCGATGACATGGCCGGCAATGGACAGCTTGCTTGTGCTCATAGAGATAGATCCTCGATCACGGCGACGATGCGGAACGCGCCTCGGCCATCGACCGCGCGCCGGCCGCAGCTCGACATCCTTGCCCGCCGGGCGGCGTCTTGCAGAAGCGCGCGCACGGTTTCGGCAATCGTAATGTCGCTCAGAAGAGCGATTTCGCCCAGGTCGACCGCGGCGCCCAGCTCAGCGAAGGCCAGGTTATTCTCCGCGTGTGCCCGGTCGTGGGAGAGCAGGATGGCCGGTGTTCCCGTTGCCGCCAGCTCATACTTGGTGAGGCCGGTTGCCGAGATCGCGAGGTCGCACCACAGCATCTGCGCGAGCAGGTCCTGCGGTGCCTCGATCAGGGTCACCTCGTGAGGCGACCGCTCCGCAAGAAGTCTCACCTCGTGGCGCAGCGGCTGGGCGAAGAACGGCCCGATAACCACCTCGACCTGCAGATCGATGGGCCGGAGAAGCGAACATGCGCGCAGAGCTTGCGCTGCCACCGCTGCCGGGTCGGCGCCGCCGGTCGTCACCAGGACCTTGCGCCCTTCGGGCGCCGCCGCGCGGTCGTCGACCTCAGCATATCTGCGGTCGAGGATGGCGTAGGAGGCGCCGGTAAGATGCCGGGTCCGGCGGGTCTGGGTAGTGCCCTCCGGGGGGCAGGCGTAGGGGGTGACGAGCAGATCGGCGATGCCGTCACAGTCGTCGGCCAGGGACTCGCCGCCCAGGCCCTCGATGACGACAAGGTGGCGTGCTTGGCGACGCAGCCGCCGGAAGTACGAGGAAAGGTGATCCCGTTGCGCGAGCGCGTGTGCATGGGCCAGGTCGGCGATGACGACGTCGCTGGTCTGCGCAGCGGCCTCAAGAGCCTCGATCTCCTCAGGCAGCCGGCCGGCGCCGTCGATGCGCAGAATCGAAAAGCCGGCGCCGGACACCAGGTCGCAGGCGGCCTTTTCGCTGAGGTCGGACAGAAGGAAGCAGGTGTCATGCCCACGGACGGCGACCGCCTCGGCAAGCGCAAGGCATCTGCGCAGATGGCCAAAGCCGATTGTCGCGGCAGCATCGGTTCGGAAGGTGAAGCGCTTTGGCAAGCGGGGCCTCCACGTTCCGGCGTCAGTTGCGGCGCAGCGCGGCGCGGAGCGCCTCGACGACGCGGTCGACGTCACCCTCGTTCATCGCCGCATAGAGCGGCAGCGAGAGCGTGCGCGCGTAGTAGCGCTCGGCGCCCGGCAGATCGAGCGCGCCGTAGCGCTGCCGGTAGTAGGGCTGCAGATGGACCGGAATGTAGTGCACCTGGCTGCCGATGCCGGCAGCCTTCAGGTGCTCCATCACCGCGGCGCGGCTGCGGCCGGCGGCGTCGAAGTCGATCAGCAGAGGATAGATGTGCCATGCCGGCTCTGCAGCGGCGGAACGCGCGATCGGCTGCACCAGCGGCGCCAGGTCGGCGACCTGCCGGTCGTAGCGGTCGGCGAGCGCCTGGCGCCGGGCTACGAAGCGCGCGAGCTTCTTCATCTGGCTGAGGCCGAGGGCGCACTGAATGTCGGTGACCCGATAGTTGAGGCCGATGTCCGGCATCTCGTAGTACCAGGGATTGGCCCTGCCGTCGCCGTCGAAGGCCAGGGATTCGTTCTGCAGCAGCGCCTCGTCGCGCACCATGCCGTGTGCGCGCAGGCGGCGCAGGCGCTCGGCCAGCCGGCCGTCGTTGGTGGTGACGGCGCCGCCTTCTCCCATGGCGATGGTCTTCACCGGATGGAAGGAGAACGACGTCATGACGGCAAGGCGGCCGTCGCCGATCGGCCTGAAGTCGCCGGCCGCCGTCCGATAGCGGCTGCCGATGGCGTGCGCCGCATCGTCGGCCAGCGCCAGGCCATGCCGCTCGGCGAGGGCCGCGATGGCGGGCAGATCGCTGCACTGGCCCGTGAGGTGCACGGGAAACACGGCCTTAACCGGGCCGCCCGGCTGAGCCGCGGCGCGGGTTAGCGCCTCCTCGAGCTGCGCTGCTTCCATCAGGCCGCTGTCGGCATTGCAGTCGGCGAAGACCACTTCGCCGCCGGCAAGGCGCACTACGTTGGCGGTGGCGAGGAAGGTGACGCTCGGCACGATGACGCGGTCCCCCGGCGCGAGGCCGAGCGCCAGAGCGACGAGATGCAGGGCGGCGGTGCCGTTGGCGCAGGCGACGGCATGAGCCGCGCCGGTGGCCGCGCAGAGCGCGGCTTCGAAGGCGGCGACAGTCGGTCCGGTGGTCAGCCAGTCGCCCCGCAGCACCTCGGCCACAGCGGCGATGTCGTCATCCTCGATGTGCTGCCGGCCGTAGGGAAGAAACTGTGCCGGAGCGGCAGTCATTTCTCGCTTTCGACGATCATGGTCCGGAGGCGCTCGTCGTCCAGCCAGTCGTCGTTCTTGTTGCTGGCGAAGCGGAAGCCGAGGGGGGCCGGCTTTGCTCCGCCGTTGGGGAAGGCCCTATGCATGCGCTCCCAGAATTCCGGCAGGATCATGTAGCGATCGGCCAACTCGTAGGTGCTGCGGGCGTCGTCCTCGGTAATGAGCGTTTCGTGGATCTTCTCGCCCGGCCGGATGCCGACGATGCGCTGCGGCAGGTCCGGCGCCATGTGCTTGGCGAGATCGGTGATCTTCATGCTGGGGATCTTGGGCACGAAGATCTCGCCCCCCTTCATCAGCGACAGGCACGACAGCACGAAGTCGACGCCCTGCTGCAGGGTGATCCAGAAGCGGGTCATGTCGGCGTCGGTGATCGGCAGGCTGTCGCAGCCGTCGGCGATCAGCTTGCGGAAGAATGGGACGACGCTGCCGCGCGAGCCCAGCACGTTGCCGTAGCGCACCACGGAAAAGCGCGTGCCGAGGGAGCCGCTGAGGTTGTTCGCGGCGACGAAGATCTTGTCGGAAGCCAGCTTGCTGGCGCCGTAGAGATTGACCGGGCTTGCCGCCTTGTCGGTCGACAGCGCGATAACCTGGCTCACCTTGTTGTTGAGCGCGGCCCGCACCACGTTCTCGGCGCCGATCACGTTGGTCTGGATGCACTCGAAGGGATTGTACTCTGCCGCCGGCACCTGCTTCAGGGCGGCCGCGTGGACGACGACGTCGACCTCGCGCAGCGCCATGTTCAGGCGGTCGGCATCGCGCACGTCGCCGATGAAGTAGCGCAGCGACGGGTAGGTGTCGGTCGACAGGCCGATGCCCATCTCGAACTGCTTCAACTCGTCGCGCGAGAAGACGATGACGCGGCGCGGCTTATAGCGCTCGAGCACCGTGCGGACGAACTTCTGCCCGAACGAGCCGGTGCCGCCGGTCACCAGGACGGACTTGCCGTTCAGGTCTACGTCGTTGGCGCTGGAAAAGGTGTGCGCATTTGCAGTTGCCATCCTGTCTTTATCAATCAGAAACCTTAACAAATAGTATTAACGCCTTGGCGCGGAGCGTCCGGACACGCTACCGCTCCCCGGGTGAAGGCGGCCCTCCCGGGTCGGGTTCAGCCGGCACGGCGCGAGGGATCAGGCCCCGGCAACAGCCGACAAGGGCGCTTCGACCCGCACCTTCCTGCCCAGCAGATCGAGCAGCAGGATGACGCGGTCACGATCCGCCATTCGTTCGAAGAGGCCGCGGCAGTCGGCAAGGGCGCCGGAAACGATGCGCAGCGCCTGGCCTTCGCGCAGGCAGGCTGGGGGAAGCTCGACCAGCCCGTCCGCGCCGGCGCGCGCCTGGATCTCCTCGACGATGCCCGGCGGCACCGCGGCGGGCGTGTCGGCATGGCAAACCAGCCGAGTCACGCCGAAGGTGCCGTTGATCGATCGCCAGGGCGACTGCTCGAGATCGAGCTCTATAAAGATGTAGCCAGGAAACAGCGGCGCCTTCACCACATCGCGCCGGCGCGCGTGGCGGCGTTCGCGCCGGTAGCGCGGCAGATAGGTTCGGAAGCCCTGGCGCTCAAGGTTGAGGCGGGCGCGCTCTTCGCCCTGGGCCTGGGTCTGGGCAACATACCAGCGCGTCATCGCCGGGCGTCTCACTGTGCCGCGGCTATGCCGGCAGGCCGAAATCTGGACAGCCGCAGCAAGCTCGGAAAGTAGACCCTATCGGCGCCGATCGTCTCCGCCATGTGCTCATAGGCGGCCTGGGGGTTCCTCATGTCGGTGATGACCGCCGCCTCGATGCCGCCAAGCTGGGCCGGATCGCGCAGGATTTTGACCCCCGCCATCTGCTGCCGGTTGGTCTCCTGGTCGAAGATCGCCGCTACCTCGATGCCGCTGTCGGCGGCCGCCAGCGTGGCGATCTCGCAGAGGTCGCCGGCGCCGACCAGCACCACGCGCCGGATGCCGCGCGCCTCGCAGGCCCGGAAGACATCCGAGCAGTCCTCGCGGGCGAGGCGGAAGAGGCTCAGAGACCGGGTCAGGTATTCGGAAGTCAGGCGCGCCTTTTCGCTGAAGCCCTTGGCCGTCACGTAGTAGGCGTAGCGCCGGGCCGGGGCCTTGCGGACCTTTATCAGCCCCTTGTTGATGCAGCGCTTCAGGTAGATGTTCGTCAGCCCGAGGGCGATGCCGAGCTCGCCCGCGAGACTGCGCTGAGTGACATGATCCCGCGTCTCGATGACGTCCAGCATCAGCCGGGTCGATTCGGCCTCCTGATCGCTGTCCGCGGGAAAGGGCGGCTGCGTCGGCACGATGGGTCTCCCAAAGCCGGGGTCTCCCAAAGCCGGGGACTCCCAAAGCCGGCCCGGGCTGGCTGCATAGGATGCGCAGCGCCGGACCGCTCGCCTGTCTAGCTCCCGGCGGCGGCGGCTGTCAAGTGTTCACAGGATGAACGTAGTCGGAGATAAGCCATGTAATACATTGCCTTATATCATCAACGGTGGCTAAATGCGGCCGCTTGCAGCGGCGGCGCGCGGCCTTCGAGTGTGTTGTGGGAGCCGTGGCCTGCAGGAATACTGTCGGTTGGCTGCCGGCTACCGGCGCCACATCATCGGAGGGGAAGCAAGCGATGGCCGTTCTGGTCACCGGGGCCGCGGGGTTCATCGGGTTCCACGTCGCCCAGCAGCTCATGGAGCGCGGGCACAGCGTCGTCGGCATCGACAACCTGAACGACTACTACGATCCGGCCCTGAAGCAGGCTCGCCTTGCGCGGCTGGACGGCCGCAACAACTTCACCTTTTGCCGCCTCGAGGTGCAGGACCGCGAGGCCGTGCTGGCGCTGGCCGGCGAGTTCCCGGACATCACCGAGATCGTCCACCTGGCCGCCCAGGCCGGCGTGCGCTACTCGCTCGAGAACCCCTTCGCCTACGTCGAGACCAACATGATGGGGCATCTCTGCATGATGGAGCTGGCGCGCCGCCTGCCGAAGCTGCGCCACTTCGTCTATGCCTCGTCCTCCTCGGTCTACGGCGGCAACAAGGAGTTGCCGTTCTCGGTCGACCAGCGGGTCGACAGCCCGGTCTCGCTCTATGCGGCGACCAAGCGGGCCGACGAGCTGATGACCCAGTGCTATGCCCACCTCTACGGGCTGCCGAGCACCGGGCTGCGCTTCTTCACTGTCTACGGGCCGTGGGGGCGGCCCGACATGTCCGCCTACATCTTCACCAAGGCGATCTTCGAGGGGCGGCCCATCCGCCTCTTCAATCACGGCGATATGCGGCGCGACTTCACTTACATCGACGACATCGTCGCCGGGGTGCTGGCGGCCGTCGACCGCCCGCCGGAGCGGCACGACGAGGCCCCGCCGCACCGGGTCTACAACATCGGCAACAACCGCTCCGAGCCGTTGCTGCGCTTCGTCGACATCATCGAGCAGGCCTGCGGCAAGACCGCAATCCGCGAACTCGCCGACATGCAGCCGGGCGATGTGAAGGAGACCTACGCCGATATCGAGCCGGCCCGCCGCGACTTCGGCTTCGAGCCGCGGGTGGCGATCGACGAGGGGATTCCGCGCTTTGTCGATTGGTATCGTACTTATCATAGGACTTCATAAAGCTTGCCGAACGGCCGCTATAAGGGCCTGCTTGTGTCAAGGCTGGGATCTCGCCCTGTCCCAGCCTTGTTCCTTGATTCGACTATTCAAAGGCACTAAGTCCTTTCGCACCCGCAGCAATTGCCCCGGTTGAAGGATCCCCGGATGGACCGCCTGGACGCCCTGGAAGCGCAATCCGTCTACATTCTTCGTGAGGCCTATGCCCGCATCGAGCCGTTGGCCATGTTGTGGTCGCTCGGCAAGGATTCCAACGTGATGATCTGGCTGGCGCGCAAGGCCTTCTTCGGCCATGTGCCCTTCCCCGTGATGCACGTCGACACCGGCAAGAAGTTCAAGGAGATGTACGAGTTCCGCGACCGCTATGCGGCGGAGTGGGAGCTCGACTTCAAGCGCGAGACCTGCCCGCCGCTGGAGGAGATCGACGCCTCGCTGCCGCCGGCCGCGCGCTCGGCGGCGCGCAAAACCGAAGGGCTGCGCCAGGCCATCGCCAAGCACGAGCTGAAGGCTGTCATCGCCGGCATCCGCCGCGACGAGCAGGCGACCCGCGCCAAGGAGCGCGTGTTCAGCCCGCGCGGCGAGACCGGCGCCTGGGATTTCCGCGACCAGCCGCCGGAGTTCTGGGACCAGTACAAGACCGATTTCCCGCCCGGCACCCACATCCGAATTCACCCGCTGCTGCACTGGACCGAGCTCGACATCTGGCTCTACACCCGGCGCGAAGAGATCCCCATCGTGCCGCTCTACCTGTCCAGGGATGGCAAGCGCTACCGCTCGCTCGGCGATCAGGACATCACCTTCCCGATCGAATCCGAGGCCGCTTCAATCGACGAGATCATCGTCGAGCTGGAAACCACCAACACCTCGGAGCGCGCCGGTCGCGCGATGGACCACGAGCGCGAGGACGTCTTCGAGCGGCTGCGCGCGACGGGTTACATGTAAGGGAGGGCGGTGCGAAGATGAAGGAAGACGGTACCACCACTCTGACGGCGAAATCCTTGACCAGCCAGCTCTTGGCGGAAGCCGAAACCGACGGCGCGCGCGCGCTGCACCGCATCGTGATCGTCGGGCACGTCGATCACGGCAAGTCGACCCTGATCGGGCGGCTGCTGTACGACACCGATTCCCTGCCGCCGGGCAAGGTGGAGGAGCTCGAGGCGATCTCGGCGCGGCGCGGCATGGCGATCGAATGGTCCTTCGTGCTCGACGCCTTCCAGGCCGAGCGCGACCAGGCGGTGACCATCGACACCACGCAGATCTGGTTCAAGACCGCCCTGCGCGACTACGTCATCATCGACGCGCCGGGCCACCGCGAGTTCCTCAAGAACATGGTCAGCGGCGCCGCCAGCGCGGACGCTGCCGTGGTGGTGATCGATGCCGCCGAAGGCGTGCGCGAGCAGTCGCGCCGTCACGCCTACCTGCTGCACCTGCTGGGCATCCGTCAGGTTGCCGTGGTGGTGAACAAGATGGATCTGGTCGGCTTCGAGCGCGCGCGCTTCGACGAGGTGTCGAAGGAGATCACCGCCTATCTCGCCTCCATCGGCGCCACGCCGATGGTCATCGTGCCGATCTCGGCGCGCGACGGCGACAACATCGCCAAGCGATCGTCGCGCACGCCGTGGTACGACGGACCGACCGTGCTGTCGGCGCTCGACGGCTTTCATGGCCATCCCGGCCTCGGCGCCCAATCGCTGCGCCTGCCGATCCAGGACGTCTACAAGTTCGACAGCAGGCGCATCCTGGCCGGGCGCGTCGAAAGCGGCAGCCTCGCGGTCGGCGACACCCTGCTGTTCTCGCCCTCCAACAAGACCGCGCGGGTGCGCTCCCTCGAGGCCTGGCCCGATGACGCCTCCCCGGAAAGCGCCGGCGCCGGCCAGGCTGTCGGCATCACCCTGGACGAGCAGCTATTCGTCGAGCGCGGGGAGATGGCGAGCCATGTCGAAAACCCGCCGAAGCTCTCGACGCTGTTCCATGCCCGCCTGTTCTGGCTCGGCCACAAGCCGCTCACGGCGGGCAGCCGCTACAAGCTGAAGCTCCTCACCCAGGAGGCCGAGATCACGGTGCAGTCGATCGAGCGCATCGTCGACACCCAGACCCTGGAGAACTCGGCCGGCGATCAGGTCGAGCGCAACGCGGTGGCCGAGATCACTCTGCGCAGCCGTCAGGTGCTGGCGCTTGACGACTACGGCGACCTGCCGAAGACCGGCCGCTTCGTGCTGATCGAGGACTACGACACCGTGGGCGGCGGCGTCATCTCTATGGAAGGCCTGCCGGACCAGCGCCGCGCCGTCGAGGTGAAGTCGACCAACGTCATCTCGGTCGAGCACCGCCTCACGGCCGATAGCCGCGCCGTGCGCAACGGTCACCACGGCGGTGTGCTGTGGTTCACCGGCCTTTCCGGCGCTGGCAAGTCGACCCTGGCCATGGAGGTCGAGCAGCAGCTCTTCGCCAAGGGCTACCAGGTCTACGTGCTGGATGGCGACAACGTCCGCCGCGGCCTCAACGCCAACCTCGGCTTTTCGCCGGAAGATCGCACCGAGAACATCCGGCGCGTCGGCGAGGCGGCCGCGCTCTTCGCCGACTCCGGCATCATCTGCATCACCGCCTTCATCTCGCCCTACCGCGTCGACCGCGACCGCGCGCGCGCCTCGGCGCCGGGGCGCTTCCACGAGATTCACATCAAGGCCGACGTGGAGACCTGCGAGCAGCGTGACCCCAAGGGGCTGTACAAGCGCGCCCGCTCCGGCGAGATCAGCCAGTTTACCGGCATCTCGGCGCCCTACGAGCCGCCGGTCGCTGCCGATCTGGTGGTCGACACCACCCGAGAGAGCGTGTCGGAGTCCGTCGAGCACATCATCCGTTACGTTCAGAAGGCCTTCACCTTGACCGGCGGCGGCGCAGGCGGCTAGCGCCGCTTGAGTTCCGCTGTCGGCTGCAGGGCGACGAAGATCGCGGCGGCGGCCCCGATCATGGCCAGCCAATGGCTCTGCCAGATGCCGTAGGCCGTCGCGGCCACGCCGAGCACGGTCACCAGCATGGCCACCGCGCCGGCGCGCGGCGCCGGGGCCAGAACGTCGATCCGGCGGCACAGCAGGAAAAGCAGGGCCAGCGTCAGCAAGCCGCCGACAAGGCCGGTTTCCACCAAGATCTGCAGCGCCCCGTTATGGGGATGGGAGGGGATGATCTTCGCTCCCGGCCGGAACGGCTGGGCGTCTCGCATGGGCAGGTCGGGCGAGGCATCGAAGCCCCAGCCGAACAGCGGCCGCTCGGCGATGCGCTGGCTGACGGTGTCCCAGATGTGCAGGCGGTACTGCGCCGTCTCCGGCAGCCAGTCGGCCGAGGGCAGGCCGACCTGCTGTGCCAGTCCGGCGACGAAGGGGCTGCCGAACAGGGTGGCGACGATGGCGAGCGCCATCACGGCACGGGCCAAAGGCCGGGCGAGGGGGCGGCCGAGGGGGAGGGCGAGGCCGGCGAGCGCGGCGGCCA
>DATCXZ010000311.1:0-2541 GCA_036570545.1 Kiloniellaceae bacterium | reverse complement strand
CGACGGCAGCGGCGCGCCCGCCACCGAGGCTCCGGCCAACGAAACGCCGGCGACCGAGGCGCCCGCTACGCAGGACCCGGCCACCGAGCTGCCGGCGGGCAACTGAGGCGGCGGCAGACGGCGGGCGCCCTTCCCTTCGAGCGCCCGCTTTTGTATTGCTGGTGTAGCAACGACCTGTCGGGGATTCCTTCCGTGGCTTTGCAGCGCTCTCCCTTGGCGCCCAAGGGCTTTCCCAAGCTGCCGGCGATCGCCGGCCTCAGCTTCGCGACCGCCGCCTGCGGCATCAAAGTCCAGGGTCGGCCCGACCTCTGCCTGATGGTGCTCGATCCCGGCAGCACGGTGGCCGGGGTGCTGACGCGCTCCAAGACCGCCTCGGCGCCTGTCGACTGGTGCCGCGCGCAGCTCCCGCGCGGCCGCGCCCGCGCCATCATCGTGAACTCCGGCAATGCGAACGCCTTCACAGGCAAGACCGGCGAGACCTCGGTCAGGCGCGTGGTCGAGGCAGTTGCCGCCGGCCTGGGTTGCCGCCGCCAGGACGTGCTGGCGGCCTCCACCGGGGTGATCGGCCAGCCGCTGCCGACCGAGAAGATCCTCGACACCCTGCGCGGCCTGCCGGGCGCGCTGACGCCGGAGGGGTGGGAGGATGCGGCGGCGGCCATCATGACCACCGACACCTTTCCCAAGGCGGCCGCGCGCGAAACCGCCATCGGCGGCAAGCCGGTAACCATCGCGGGCATCGCCAAGGGCTCGGGCATGATCGCGCCGGACATGGCGACCATGCTGTCCTTCGTGTTCACCGACGCGCGCCTGCCGGCCGAGTTGCTGCAGTCGCTGCTGCGCCAGGGCACCGACAAGTCGTTCAACTGCATCACCGTCGACGGCGATACCTCGACCAGCGACACGCTGCTGCTCGGCGCCACCGGCAAGGCGAAGCATCCGCGCGTCACCGAGCCGCGCGATCCGCGGCTGGTGGAGTTCCGCGCCGCGCTCGACGACCTGCTGCGCGACCTTGCCCAGCAGGTGGTGCGCGACGGCGAGGGCGCCAGCAAGTTCATCGCCGTGAGCGTGCGCGGCGCCGCCTCGCACGGCAGCGCGCGCCGCATCGGCCTCGCCATCGCCAACTCGCCCCTGGTGAAGACCGCGATCGCCGGTGAGGACGCCAATTGGGGCCGCATCGTCATGGCGGTCGGCAAGTCCGGCGAGCGCGCCGATCGCGACCGCCTGTCCATCGCCATCGGCGGCGTGCAGGTGGCCGCCGAGGGCGAGGTGGTGCCGGGCTATGACGAGGCGCCGGTGGCCCGGCACATGCAGGGCAGCGAGATCGACATCGCGGTCGACATCGGCCTCGGCCGCGGTCGCGCCACGGTGTGGACCTGCGATCTCACCCACGGCTACATCTCGATCAACGCAGATTACCGGAGCTAGCGCCGTGGCGGCAGGCTCCACCAATGCCGACCGGGCTAACAGCGAAGGGGCTAACAGCGAAGGGGCCGCTGGCGAGAGCGGCTGCTGGCGCGAGGACGCGCGCGCGGCACCCGCCGCGCCGATCCTGCTGGTGGCCGCGGCGGCGCTGGTCGACGTCGACGGCAGAGTGCTGCTCGCCGAGCGCCCGGTGGGTCGTGCCATGGCCGGCCTGTGGGAGTTCCCCGGCGGCAAGGTTCACGCCGGCGAGACGCCCGAGGCCGCGCTGGTGCGCGAGCTGCATGAGGAACTCGGCATCGACACGCGGCAGAGCTGCCTCGCCCCGATCGCCTTCGCCTCCCATGCCTATGACGACTTCCATCTGCTGATGCCGCTGTTCGCTTGCCGCACCTGGCAGGGCCAGCCGCAGGGCCGCGAAGGCCAGCGCCTCGCCTGGGTGAGGCCGGCGCGCCTTGCAGACTATCCCATGCCGCCGGCCGACGTGCCGCTGGTCGCCCTGCTGCGCGACCTGCTTTAGCTTGTCTGCGCCATTTCCGGAAACTTCTCAGGGGTCTTGCTACTGACGGTTGTTGGTCTGTAGAATTGGCGTTAAAGGCGTTGCGATATTCTACCGAACCACGATTCACGGGCTCCCTTGTCCACGCTCATCAGCCGCAACATCACTCTCGCGGATCGGCGGACGAGCATCCGGCTGGAGCCGGAGATGTGGGACGCGCTCCACGAAATCTGCGCGCGCGAGGGCCGCAGCGTGCACGAGATCTGCACCGAGATCGATGGCCAGCGCAGTCAGTCCGGCCTCACCGCCGGCGTCCGCGTCTACATCCTGCGCTATTTCCGCGAGGCAGCGACGGAGGAGGGACACCTGCGGGCCTCCCGGCACCGCGCCGGCCAGGGCGGCCGGCCCTAGTCTCTGTTTCTTCTTCTTCGCGGGCCTTGCAGGTCACCGGGCAGGTCACCGGGCAGGTTGCCGGCCCGCTCGCCCGCCGAACGCTCGGCGCTGCCGAGGGCATCCGCCAGGCGCGCCGCCGCGCTGCCCGGACGCAGGGCCTGCGGTTGCGAGGCATGGGGAGCCCAGCCGGTCAGGTAGAGGATGTCGAAGCTGGCCGGAACGCGACCGTC
>DATCXZ010000310.1:0-20346 GCA_036570545.1 Kiloniellaceae bacterium | reverse complement strand
TGCTCGGGGTCTTTCTCGCCGCCGCGCTGCTCTACGCGTGCTGGCTGCTGGCGGCGCCGCTGGCGGCGCGGCGGGCGGCCGGCAGCACGGTCTACGCTGTCACCGACCGCCGCCTCCTCATCCTCGAAGGCTGGCCGACCGTCCGGCAGCGCGCCTTCGCGCCGGCCGAGCTCGACGACATCATGGTCTCGCCGGCGGCAAGGGGCAGGGCCAGCGTCGTCTTCATCCACCGCAAGCTGCCGTGGTGGCGCCGCAGCGCCGGCGGCAGCTATCGCATCGAGGCCTTCTACGGCATTGCCGAGGCGCAGCGCGTCGCCGAGGAGATCGAGACGCTGCGGCAGCGCGCCGTCCCAGCTCCATAGGCACCCCGGCACAAAAAAAAGACGGCGGGAGGCCTGGGGGGAGGCCGCCCGCCGCCAGAGGCTAGCAGGTTGAGGTTCTGGCGTTTACAGCCTGCCAGAAGGGCTGTCCGATAAGTTTCTTAGGGCCTCCAGAAGGGCTTGCCCGCTTCCCGGCGGGCGTCCTCGAGATCGAGGCCGATGTCGCGCAGCAGGTAGTCCGGCAGCCGCTGCAGGCAGTCGCGGTCGCGCAGGCGGCGCTGCCAGGTCGTCAGCGGCCGGGTGGCCGCCAGCAGCAGCCGGACGAGGCCGCGGCCGAGGGGGTTGCGCACTGCGCGCCAACGCAGGTCCGGCTGCCCGGTTTGGGCCGTCGTGGAAGTGGAGAGTCGGGGGGTTATGGGGACCTTACGGGAGGCCCCGGTAGAAAGGCTCGTCATTAGGTCACCTGATTGGTTGGCGTTGACAGGAAGGGTGGCGTCTGACCAGTAATATTCGTGAGTCGCGGTTCTGCGGCAAACGACGATTTATAATGCCTGACATAAGTTGAGCTAATGTGATCATGGGAGGGGACTGCTGATGGCCGCGCCCCCGCTGCCGGCCCTGCGCACCTTCGAGGTCGCCGCCCGCCATCTCAGCTTCACGCGCGCGGCCGCCGAGCTGCACGTCACCCAGGGCGCGGTCAGCCAGCAGATCAAGCAGCTCGAGGCCAGCCTCGGCTTCCCGCTGTTTCACCGCAGCCCGCGTGGCCTCTCGCTCACCGACAAGGGCGAGGAGCTGGCGGCCACAGCAGAGAGCGCCTTCCGGCGCCTCTTCGACAAGGTCGACGAGCTGTGCCAGAAGGGGGACGGCGGCATTCTGACGGTGTCCACCAGCCCATCGCTCGCCGTGAAGTGGCTGATCCCGCGGCTCGGCCGCTTCTACCAAGGCCACCCCGAGGTCGACCTGCGCATCCGCCCCGACCCGGCGGTGGTCGACCTGCAGGCCGAGGCAGACAGTATCGACATGGCAATCCGCTTCGGTCAGGAGGGCTTTCCGGGCCTCGCCGCGACGCCCTTCATGCACGAGACCGTCTTCGCGGTGGCGAGCCCCGAACTCCTGGCCAAGGGTCCGCCGCTGCGCCACCCGCGCGACCTCGCCCAGCACACCCTGCTGCACAGCGATTCGGTGCACCTGGAGGTGAATTCCATGGGCAGATGGGAGGTCTGGCTGGCGCTGCTGAACGTCACCGGGGTGAACGCCCAGGCAGGTCCGACCTATCCCAGCAGCTACATGCTGCTGGAGGCGGCGATCCACGGCCAGGGCGTGGCGCTGACCTGGGCGGCGCTGGCCGACGAGGATCTGCGCGCCGGCCGCCTGGTGCGCCTCTTCGACCGCGCGCTGGAGGGCTCGATGAGCTACTTCGCGGTGTCCACCCCGGCGGCGGCGCGCAAGCCGAAAGTGATCGCGTTTCGCGACTGGCTGGTCGAGGAGGGCCGCTCGTTCGCGCAAGGGCTGAGCTTGCCGGCCCAGGACGTGCCGCTGATCTCCCCGCAATGAGACTCTGTCTGGCCTTGTCATGAGGGCAAGGCTAGGCGCCAGAGCAGCCGTGGCTCTATCCGCATCTTGCGCCGGGAACTGGCAGGAGATGGCACCATGCCGTCACGCGGACGCGCCCGCATCGCCCAAGGAGATCTCGCTACAGCGACACGCACCACTGTCGTCCCGGGGTTTGTCCCCGGGACCCAATGGCGTCAGCCCGGGGCGATGCCTGATGACGCTTGCAGCCCGGCCAGCCGCAAGCGTCGGAACCCCTGCAACCAGCGCTTTCCCATGCGGCCAGGGCAATGGGTCCCGGCAATGAATGCCGGGACGACAGCCGTTTTGTGGCAAGGGCGAGCCTGCCCTGCGCGCGATGTGCGAATGCTGTCGGGGTTGCCCCCGGGGCGACAGCCCTGGTGTGGCAAGCGAGCTGCGAGGCGCCCCCAAGTTGACGTGCCCCCCGGCCTGTGCTGAATAGCCCCCCGGAGAAGCAGGGAAAAATCACGATGGCGGACGACAGGCGGGTCTATCTCTTCGATTCGACCCTGCGCGACGGCGCGCAGACCCAGGGCGTGGACTTCACGGTGCCGGACAAGCTGGCCATCGCGCGCGCGCTCGATCGCCTCGGCGTCGACTACGTGGAGGGCGGCTGGCCCGGCGCCAATCCCACCGACGATGCCTTCTTCGGCGAGCCGCCGGAATTTGCCGTCAGCCGCCTCGTCGCCTTCGGCATGACGCGCCGGCCCGGGCGCAGCGCCGACAACGATCCCAGTCTTGCCGCCCTGCTGAACTCGCGCGCCGATGCAGTCTGCATGGTCGGCAAGAGCTGGGACTTCCACGTCGACGTGGCGCTGGAGGTTCCGCGCAGCGAGAACGTCGCCATGATCGCCGAGTCCGTCGCCCATGCGGCGACCCGCAAGTCCGAGGTCATGTTCGACGCCGAGCACTTCTTCGACGGCTACAAGGCCAACCCCGCCTATGCCATGGAGTGCATCGAGGCGGCCTACCGGGCCGGCGCGGGCTGGGTGGTGCTGTGCGACACCAACGGCGGCACGCTGCCGGGCGAGGTGGCGCGCATCGTCGCCAAGGTCTGCGAGCGCATTCCCGGCACGCGGCTCGGCATCCACTGCCACAACGACACCGACAACGCGGTGGCCAACTCGCTGGCGGCGATCGAGGCCGGCGCGCGCCAGGTGCAGGGCACGGTGAACGGCCTCGGCGAGCGCTGCGGCAACGCCAACCTCATCTCGCTGATCGCCTCGCTGAAGCTGAAGAGCGACTACGACATCGGCCTCGACGACCGCGCGCTGGCGCAGCTCACCCATGTCTCGCGCCTGCTCGACGAGCGCCTGAACCGGCAGCCGCAGCGCAACGCCGCCTACGTCGGCGAGTCCGCCTTCGCGCACAAGGGCGGCCTGCATGTCTCCGCCGTCGCCAAGGACCCGCGCACCTACGAGCACATCGATCCGGCCCTGGTCGGCAACCGCCGCCACATCGTCGTCTCCGACCAGGCCGGCCGCGCCAACATCCTGGCGCGCCTTGCCGAGATCGGCATCGCGCTCGATCCCAAGGACCCCGGCGTGAACAAGCTGGTGGAGGAGGTGAAGGCGCGCGAGTTCGAGGGCTTTGCCTACGACGGCGCCGAAGCCTCCTTCGAGCTGCTGGCGCGCCGGGCGCGCGGCGAGGTGCCGTCGTACTTCTCGCTGACCCGCTTTCGCATCATGGACGACCGCCGCTGGAACGCGCGCGGCGAGCTGGTCACCGAGTCGGAGGCAACGGTGACGCTGGAGGTGGCCGGCTGCGCGAAGATGGAGGTGGCCGACGGCAACGGCCCGGTGAACGCGCTGGACACCGCGCTCCGCAAGGCGCTGGTGCCGCTCTATCCGCAGCTCGAGGACATGCGCCTCGTCGACTACAAAGTGCGTATCCTGACGCCGCAGGCCGGCACCCGCGCGGTCACCCGCGTGATGATCGAGAGCGCCGATGCCAGCGGCCGGCGCTGGACCACCATCGGCGTCTCCACCAACATCATCGACGCGTCGTTCAACGCGCTGCACGACGGCATCACCTGGAAGCTGTTCCAGGACGGCGCGCAGGTGTCGGGGTAGCAGGCGCGAAGAGGCAGGCGATGTCCGGCACCGACCGCTCCCGCAAGACCCCCTTGCCACCGGCCCCCGCCGTCATCCTGGTGCGCCCCCAGCTCGGCGAGAACATCGGCATGGTGGCGCGCGCCATGCTGAATTGCGGCCTCACCGAGCTGCGCCTGGTGCGTCCGCGCGACGGCTGGCCCTCGGCCAAGGCCGAGGCGGCCGCGTCCGGCGCGCTGTCGGTGCTCGAGGCCGCGCAGTGCTTCCCCACCACCAAGGCGGCGCTCGCCGATCTCCACCGCGTCTATGCCACCACCGCGCGGCCGCGCGGCATGGTGAAGTCGATCGTCACGCCGGCGCAGGCGGCGGTGGAACTGCGCCGCGAGCTCGCGGCCGGGCACCGCGCCGGCCTGCTGTTCGGGCCGGAGCGTTCCGGCCTGGTGAACGACGACATCGCGCTCGCCGACGCGGCGCTCACGGTGCCGCTCAATCCCGCCTTCGCCTCGCTGAACCTCGCCCAGGCGGTGCTGCTGGTCGGCCATGCCTGGTTCCTCGCCGGCGACGCCACGCCGCCGACCCAGCTCGAGACCAACGGCGGCAAGCCGGCCAGCAAGGCAGAGCTGGTGAATTTCTTCGAGCGGCTGGAGGCGGAGCTCGACGAGACCGGCTTCCTGTTCCCGCCGGAGAAGCGCCCGTCCATGCTGCGCAACCTGCGCAACATGTTCCAGCGCATGGCGCCGACGGAGAGCGAGGTCAACACGCTGCACGGCATTGTCGTGGCCCTCCGTGATAAGAAGGGGCGCGGCAGGAACGTCGGCGGCAAGAAAGGCAGCGGCCGAAACCGAAACTCAGGAGACAAGTGATGGCAGGAACGGCATTGGTCACGGGCGCGAGCTCGGGCATCGGCAGGGCAGTGGCGCTGGCGCTGGCGACGGCGGGCTATCGGGTGGCCATCTGCGGCCGCCGCGAGGAGGCGCTGGCGGAGACGGCTGCGGCCGGCGGGGCGGCCATGCTGCCGCTGCCCTGCGACGTCAGCGATCCCGATGCCGTGGACGGCATGTTCACGCGCATCGAGAGCGCCTTCGACCGGCTCGACCTGCTGTTCAACAACGCCGGCACCAACGTTCCCGCCACCAACTTCGGCGAGCTCTCCTGGAGCGCCTGGAAGAAGGTGATCGACGTCAATCTCAACGGCATGTTCCTCTGCGCCTCGGGGGCGTTCCGGCTCATGCAGCGCCAGCGGCCGCAGGGCGGGCGCATCATCAACAACGGCTCGATCTCGGCCCATGCGCCGCGGCCGGGCTCGGCCCCTTACACCGCCTCCAAGCACGCGGTGACCGGCCTCACGCGCTCGATCTCGCTCGACGGCCGGCCCTTCGATATCGCCTGCGGCCAGATCGACATCGGCAACGCGGCCTCGCACATGACCGAGCGCATGGCCAAGGGCGTGCCGCAGGCCGACGGCTCGATCAAGCCGGAGCCGCTCATGGACGTCGACCACGTCGCCAACGCCGTCGTCCACATGGCCGCCCTGCCGCTGGAGGCCAACGTGCAGTTCATGACCATCATGGCGACCAAGATGCCGTTCGTCGGAAGGGGGTAGCTCGCTGGCTGGCGAGCGCGAATTGCCATCTCCCCTCGCGTTCACTCAGACTGTCATCCCGGCCAAGCGAGCGCAGGGAGCGCGAGCCGGGACCCATGGTTGGGCCAGGCGCCAGGCGGATCAATAGGCCCCGGATCGCGCTCGCGTGACGCTCGCTTGTCCGGGGTGACGGTCAGGGGTAGGGCGATAGCGGTGTAGTGTACACGCTTGCCAGCAAGGGGTGAGGAAAAGCTAACCCTCACTCCGCCCGTTCCACCGGCGTCTGCGTGTCGAGCAGCGGCGCGGCGTCGAGCTCGGCGGCGCCCATCATCGCGGCGATCTCGTCGAGGGTGTCGATGATGCAGCTCTGGCGTACCGGGCTGAGTCGCTGGAACGCCTCGGTGAAGCGCTCGTGCAGCAGGGGCGGCGCCCGGCGCAGCACGGCGCGGCCGCGCCGTGTGAGGCGGCTGTGCACCACCCGGCGGTCGGCGGCGCTGCGGTAGCGCTCGACCAGGCCACGGCTTTCCAGGCGATCCAGGATAGTGGTGACGGTGCCCTGGCTGAGGCTGACGCGGCGCGAAAGCTGGCCGGTCGTCACCTCGCCGAGATCGCGCACCGCCTGCAGCAGCACCACCTGCGGCGTGGTCAGCCCCACTTCGCGGGCAAGCTGCTTCGAGTGCAGGTCGGTGGCGCGGATGATGCGGCGCAGCGCGGTCAGCACGTCGCGGCTGGCGTCATGCTCCTTCGCCGCTGTCAGCCGCGCAGCCTTGCGGCGCCGCGTCTCCGCAAGCTTCGTTTTCGTCTCTGCGTCTCTCGTCGCTTGCATCATAACGCCCCGGTTGCCTTCATCTTCAGGTATTTCGACTTGAAAAGGTTTGAGCTGAAAATACATTAGGAACGATGCGGCGGGCGCTCAAGCAGCAAGGCTGCTGCGCCCAGGCCCGGCTGCGCCGGGTGCGCTTGCGAAGCGACTCCCCAACGACCTGAAAAACGACCTGGCGAATTCCAGCGAAAGGTAAGAAACGATGAGGCTCAGCGAACCGCAAACCCAGCGGGTGCAGGAACAGACCGGTGCCAGCGTAGTGCCGGAGGATAATCCGTCGATGCCCGCCCTGAAGCAGAACTTCGGCGATCACACCTTCTTCCTCGACGCCGAGGGTCTCCACATATGGGAGACCGTGGCGGATGAGCCGTCCGAGGACGGCAAGTTGGTCGGTGTGCGCATCGCGTCGTGGAGCAACGACGAGAAGACCTCGCTGGTGCCGCACGAGCCGGCGCCGAGCCAGGTGCTCGAGGCGCCCGCAAAGGACTGAAGCTGGGGAGGGCGACGGCGATGCAGGCGGATTCTCCCCTAGGATCGCCGAGGGAAGCCGGGTGGGAGGCTGGCACGCCCCGGCCGCCGCCCGATCGCCCGCCCGAGCCGATGCCCCCGCTGCCGCCGGACCCCGCACGGCCGCCGGCGCCGCCGGCTGAGCCGGATCCACCGGTCGAGATCCCTCCCGACCAGCCCGACGGGCCCGAGATTCCCCCGACCGAGCCCGACCGCCGGGAACATCCGGAGATCCCGCCCGACGAGCCGCCGGAGTTTCCACCGCAGCCCGAAATACCGCCCGAGGAGCCCGACCGACCGCGGCCGCAGTGACGCCGCCCGCGCAAGCGGGCGTCTCGAAGTACGCACTGTCGCATCCAGCGCGGGGCTAATCCTCCGGCAGTGGCCCGCGACGGCGCTTCTTCACCTCGCCCCGCCGGACCTTCGATTCCAGACGCTCGCGTCGAGCCGAGGCCGGCGTGCGCGTCGCCCGGCGCGGCGTCGGTGGGACGGCCGCCTTGCACAGCAGTGCGACCAGTCGCTCCAGCGCGTCCACGCGGTTGCGTTCCTGACTGCGGAAGCGGTTGGCGGTGACCACCAGCACGCCCTCCCTCGTCAGCCGCCGGCCGGCCAGGCGCTCGGCGCGGGCGCGCAGGGCCGCCGGCAGCGAGGGCGAATGCCGGAGGTCGAAGCGGAGCTGCACGGCGGTCGCCACCTTGTTGACGTTCTGCCCGCCCGGCCCGCCGGCGCGCACGAAGGTCTCGGTGATCTCGCCGGGGTCGATGGCAATGCCGGGGACGATCTCGATCATGGCTGCGCTTTTGCCATCTCAATCGCGCGCCTTCGGTGCCCGCAAGGCCGGCCGCCGGCGGCTGCCGGTCAGGTGGGCGGCCAGGGCGTGGGCGGCCAGGGCGAGCACGACCAGCCCGCCGCCGAGCAGCGCACGATCCCCCGGGTATTCCGCCAGCACCAGCCACACCCAGAACGGCCCCAGCACCGTCTCCAGCAGCGTGATCAGGCCGACCTCCGCCGCCGGCAGGTAGCGCGGCCCGACCGTGATGAGGGCGAAGGAAACCGGCACCACCAGCAGTCCCATAATCAGGGCATAGCCGAGCCGGGCGCCACTGTAGAGCAGCGGACCGTCCTCCAGCAGCAGCGCGGCGGGCAGCGCCACCGCGGCAGTGAGCAGGCCGGCCAGGGCCATGGCCGGCACCATGCTGACGGCACGGCCGTGACGGGCGATGACGAAGGTGCCGCCGATGCAGAGCGCCGTCACGACGGCGGCGAGGTCGCCCAGCAGCGAGCCGCTGCCGAGGTCCTCCGACACCAGGAAGGCGATCCCCGCGAGCGTGAGCGCGATGGCGACCCAGGTGCGCAGCGGCACGCCTTCGCCGAGGAAGATCCAGCCGAAGACGGCGGCGGTCAGCGGCGCGGCGGCGATGATGACCAGGACGTCGGCCACGGTGGTGAGGCTCAGCGCCAGGATGAAGAACAGCGTCGAGCCGGAGAAGACCGCGGCGAGCAGGAGGCCGGGTCGGCCGACCGCGCGGAAGGCGGCGCCGACCGACGGGTGCGGGCCGCTGCGATGCAGCAGCGCCAGGATGGCGACGATACCGAGCGCCTGCAGCAGCCCACGCCACACCAGCAGCCCAAAGGGCTCGGCGTCGATCAGGCGGACCAGCAGGCTATCCGGAGTCAGCATCAGGACGCCCAGAGTGGTCAGCAGCAGGCCTTTCTGGTGGTCGGCCAGCGGGGTCTTAACCGAGGCAGGGGCCGGGGCGGGCGCCGGGGCGGGCCGGGAGGAGGGCATGGGAACGATTCCAGGGCGTTAGGGGCGGCCTCGGGGGCTGCTTGGGGTGTTTGACATTCCGGCGTCCCTGCGTATAGTCCCGCCTTCCTTTCCGGGAACGCGGGAAGGCCTCTGCGACCTCAAGGTCGGATGCCTCCACCCCGCCCAGGAACTTCGGCGGTCGTGCCCTTTCAGGTTTGCCCGAAAGGCGCGGCGGCGGAAAGGCCGGATTTTCCGGCCGGTCCCACCTGATGAATCGGGGCAGGACCGCTCCCTGGGCCTACCGGAACAACAAGGCCGGCGGCTTAAGCGCGCCGGCATCGCTCGAAAGAAAGGAATGGCGCCGCCATGTCCAAGCGCCTTGCGTCGAAGTACAAGATCAACCGCCGCCTCGGGGTCAATCTCTGGGGCCGCCCCAAGAGCCCGGTCAACAAGCGCGAGTACGGCCCCGGCCAGCACGGCCAGCGCCGCCGCAAGCCGACCGACTACGGCACCCAGCTCGCCGCCAAGCAGAAGCTGAAGGGCTACTACGGCAGCATCGGCGAGAAGCAGTTCCGCGGCTACTACGCCGAGGCCTCGCGGCGCCGCGGCGACACCGGCGAGAACCTCATCGGCCTGCTGGAGCGCCGCCTCGATGCGGTCGTCTACCGCGCCAAGTTCGTGCCGACCGTCTTCGCCGCCCGCCAGTTCGTGAACCACGGCCACATCACCGTGAACGGCAAGCGCGTCAACATCCCCTCCTACCAGGTGCAGGACGGCGACGTGATCCAGGTGAAGGCGAAGAGCCGCGAGCTGCCGCTGGTGCTGCAGGGCGTCGAGTCGCCCGAGCGCGACCTACCGGACTACATCGAGGTCGACCACAACCAGATGAAGGCGACCTACATCCGCGAGCCCAAGCTGGCCGACGTGCCCTATCCGGTCGCGATGGAGCCGCACCTCGTCATCGAGTATTACTCGCGCTAAGCCCGCGCGAAGCGAACCCGAAAGGGCCGGCCGCCACAAAGGCGCCGGCCCTTTTCTTTTGCGTTTCAGCGGCTTCGGCCGGCTCCTTCAACGACGTTAAAGCGCTGTCTCAACTCTGCAACGGCGCCAGGCCCCATAGCGGTGGAACGGCTGGATTGACCGCAGGAGACCGGCCAGTGCTCTAGTTGTGAGCTCCCTGGTGGGCCACCGTGGACGTCGGCTCTTCGAGGAATGCGTAGCCGTAGCCGTCGCAGGAGACGTTCGGGTTGGTGGCGGCGAAAACTCCCTCGGGGTTTTCCCTGAAGAGCCAGACGTGCAGGTCGTAGTGGTGCAGCTCTTGAGGCATCAGGGGCTCATGCCCCTCCATCGGGCCGTTGAAGGGCTGGCCGAACAGCGTCGGCCGCTCCGTGATGCCGGTGGCGAGGGGGACGAGCCACTCGGCGGCGACCAGCTCGAGCTTGTCGCCGGCGGGCTCGTAGACGAGGATCTGCGGCTTGCCGGGATCGAGCTCAGGCGAGATCAGGGCGGGGTTCAGGAAATGCACTCCCATGGCCCCGCTTTCGTAATGCACGCAGCCGAGGGTCGAAAGGTAGCCGTCGCGCACGGCGGCGACCGGGTCCTTGTACTTCGCGAGCTGGTCGCGCAGGGCTTCGAGTTCGGGCGGCAACGTCGGCGCCCGGCTCTCGGCGGCGGTTGCCGACAACGAGAGCGCGGCGAATCCCAATAGAGCGAACGCGGAGGCTCTCGCCATGCCGATGCCGCGCGGCTTCTTCGTCTTCATGGTCTGGTCCTTTCCGGTTGGTGCCTGTCGGGGCTTCGTCAGCCGAGCCGGCCAGGCGCGCCGCCGTCCGTCAGGCGGCGTCGAGAATGGCCATCTGCCTCCCGCAGCGGCCGCAGCGCCCCAGGGGCAGGGGCGAGGTGACGATGCGGGCGGTGTGGCGGTAGGGGCAGCCGAACACAGCGGGCGTGAGGGAGCCCTGCAGAGCGCCGCCATCGGCCGCCGTCATCAAGGCTTCGCTGGCCCGTCGGGCCTGTGTCATCGTCTTCATGGGATCGCCTTCCGTTTAGCCGAGTTACTGAAGGAAAGGCTTCTACGCCGGAATGTTTTCCGGCGCCCTTTCCGGATCTTTCCTGTATTTTCCGAGGAGTCTCCGGCGCCGGGTCGATGGGCGCCGAGACCCAGGGCCGGGTGCGGAATGGACGCCAGGAAGCGTGTGGCCGCGGCAATAAAGGACTATCTGGCGCGGGAGAGGATCTCGCGCGAGCAGTTCGCTTTTAAGACGAAGCTCGGCAAGTCCACCATCGACAAGCTGCTGATAGGCCTGTTTTCAGACCGCACCCTGTCGGTTGTCGAGGGCCACACGAAGCTCCCGCTGCGGGCGATGCTCGAGGACCGGGCTGGCCTGTGGGCGGCGAAGGACGGCCCGCCGACGGCGCCGAAGCCCCTGGACACGCCCTCCATCGCCGTCCTGCCGTTCGCCAACCTCGGCAGTGACCTGGAGCGGGATTTTCTCGCCGACGGCATCACCGACGACATCATCACAGCGCTCGCGCGCCTGCGCTGGCTCTTCGTGATCGCCCGCAATTCGAGCTTCGTCTACAAGGGCAAGGCTGCAGACGTCCGGCAGGTCGCCCGCGATCTCGGCGTGCGCTACGTCCTGGAAGGCAGCGTGCGGACGGCGGGTGAGCGCCTGCGCATCACCGTTCAGCTCATCGACGCCGAGACCGGCAAGCACCTCTGGGCCGAGAAGTACGACCGCGAGCTGCAGGACATCTTCGCCGTCCAGGACGACATCACCGAGCACGTCGTGGCCGCGGTGGAGCCGCAACTCTACGCCGAGGAGGGCTTCCGCGCCTCCAGCAAGCAACCGGACAGCATCGATGCCTGGGGACTCGTGGCGCGCGCGCTCGGCCTTATCAACAAGATGGAGCGCCGACAGAACGAGGAGGCGCAGGCTCTGCTCCGGCGCGCCATCGCGATGGAGCCGGGCTATGCGAGGGCACACGCGCTGCTGGGCTGGGCGGCGTGGTGGGCGACGCTTCATCTCTGGGCGGAGGAGCGCGCCAGCGCCTACCGCCAGGCGGCCGGCCATGCGCAGAACGCCCTGGCGCTCGACCCGAGCGATCCCTGGGCGCGCATGGTGTCCGGCCTGTGCCTCAGCACGGCAGGCCAGCATGAGCGGGCGCTGGGGGAGCTAAGGACAGCGCTCGCCCTCAATCCGAGCTTCACCCTCGGCCACATGGCCTACGGCTGGGCGTTGCTGCGCGCCGGTCAGTGCGACGAGGCCATCGTCGAGACGGGCCGCGCGCTGCGGATGAGCCCGGTCGACAACTTCTCGGGCTTCTACACCTCGGTTCACGGCTTGGCACTGCTGGCGGCGCGGCGCTTCGGGGAGGCGCTTCCCTTCCTGCGCGCGTCCGTTGCCGCCTTTCCGGACTACTCCGGTCATTACAATTCTCTGATTAGCTGCTGCGGACATCTCGGCCTGATGGAGGAGGCCCAGGAATTCGCCGCCGTGCGCAGCCGGATGAACCCGCCGCTCAGTCTCGGCCTGGTTCGACGGCACCTGGCCAAGTTCGCCCATTGCGACGTCTTCGTCGAAGGGCTCAGGAGGGCGGGGGTCCCGGAATAGAGCGGGCGGTCGGCTGGGGAGGTCGCGGCCCGCCACCTGACTTCAATAGAGTCACGAGACACTTTAGCATCTGGACGTAATAAGCTGATATTAAATGAGTGTTTCCTGTCTCTTAAATCGGCGGATGAGGCTGCGGTGGGCCGGGCTTGCGTACCGAGATGAAGAAGCAGCCGCCGTCCGGCAGCACCGCGAAGGTTTCGGGACGATAGGCGGCCCAGGCGCCGGCGTCGATGAGCCGGCCGACGAAGCCGGCCTCGTTGGACTCGGCCAGCCAGGCGAACCCGCCGGCCAGCGGCAGCACCGACCGTCCCTCGGCGGCGGCGATGGCGAGCAGGCGATCGTCCGCGGGCAGGCCGGGCGGAAAGACCACGAGGACGCGGCCGCCGGTATCGTCGGGCAGCGCCGCCAGCGGCAGGGCGATCGCCATGACCGCGATCCACAGGCCGAGGAAGCCGAGCAGCAGCTTGAGTGTCAGGCCGCTGGTGGCGCCGGCCATGGCGGCTCAGCCGGCGCCGGCGCCGGCGAGGCGGGCGACCGCCTCCTCGCGGATCGGCCAGTGCACCACGGCGGCCAGCACGCCGAGCACGACGCCGCTCCACCACACGATGTCGTAGGAGCCGGTGAGGTCGAAGAAATAGCCGCCGAGCCAGACGCCGAGGAACGAGCCGACCTGGTGGCTGAAGAACACGATGCCGAACAGCATGGCCATGTGACGGGTGCCGAAGAACTGTGCCACCAGGCCCGAGGTCAGCGGCACCGTGGACAGCCACAGCAGGCCGATGACGGCGGCGAACACCAGGACGCTGACCGGGCTGATCGGCAGCAGCACGAAGAGCGCGATGGCGATGGCGCGCAGGAGGTAGAGCAGCGACAGCAGGTACTTCTTGCTGTAGCGGCCGCCCAGCAGGCCGGCGCCGAAGGCGCCGACGATATTGGCGGCGCCGACGAGGGCGAGCGCCCAGGCGGCAAGGCCGGCGTCGAGGCCCTTGTCGGTGATGTAGGCTGGCAGGTGGATCTGGATGAAGGCGACATGGAAGCCGCAGACGAAGAAGCCGAGGGTCAGCAGGTTGTAGCTGGGGTGCGCGAAGGCCTCCTTCAGGGCGCTGCCGACCGACTGATGCAGGCCGCTGCGGTCGGAGCGCCCGGCCAGCGCTGCCGCGAGCGGCACCATGACGAGGGCGAGGACGGCCAAGAGGGTGAGCGCGGTCGACCAGCCGTAGGCGGAGATGAAGGACTGGCCGAGCGGCACCACGAAGAACTGCCCCGCCGAGCCCGCCGCGGTGCCAAGGCCGAGCGCCCAGGAGCGCTTGTCTTCCGGCATCAGGCGGGCGAAGGCGGCCAGCACGATGGCGAAGGACGCGCCGGCGACGCCGACGCCGACCAGCACCCCGGCCGACAGCGTCAGCATGCCCGGCGTCGAGGCGTCGGCCATGAGCCAGAGGCCGGCGGCATAGATGAGAGCGCCGATGGCGAGCACGCGCCCGGCGCCGTAGCGGTCGGCGAGCGCGCCGGCGACCGGCTGCGACACGCCCCAGACCAGGTTCTGGATGGCGATGGCGACAGCGAAGACCTCGCGGCCCCAGCCGAAGTCGGCCGACATCGGCGCCAGGAACAGCCCGAAGCTGGAGCGGATGCCGAAGGACAGCACCGCCAGCAGGCAGCCGGCGGCGATCACCACCAGCGGCGTGCGCCAGCCAGGCAGTGCGGGGCGCGGGGAAGCGGTGGACGGGGAAGCGGTGGACGGGGATGGGAGAGACATCGGGCGGGGCTCCGAAGGGCGACTGGAAGCAAGCTGGCTGTGAGCTCTCAATAGGTTGTCCACTCGGCCCCGACCGAGGAAGCTGAAGTTGCTGAAGCCTTAGCTCTCCAAGGAGGGACCGAATGGACGCCCATAAGAATGCCGGTTTGACGCCTCGCGGTCGAGCCGAGCTTGCAGGCGGCCGCGAGGCGATCGTTTACTAAGTAAACGGCGTGCTGGACGCTGCTGCCGGGCGCGCTAGACTTGCGCCCATGATTCTCGTCGGCCAGTACGATTCGCCCTTCGTGCGCCGCGTCGGCGTGTCGCTGCGCGTGCTCGGATTCGACTACGAGCACGACCGGCGCTCGGTGTTCGGCGATTTCGATTCCATGCGCGAGACCAACCCGCTCGGCCGCATCCCTTCGCTGATGCTCGAGGATGGCACGGTGCTGATCGATTCGGCCGCGATCCTCGACTGGCTCGACGAGACGGTCGGCCCCGAGCGTGCCCTGATCCCGCGCGCGGGTGCCGAGCGGCGGCGTGCGCTGCGGCTCATCGCGCTGGCGACCGGCGCAGTCGACAAAGCTGGCGCCGCCGCCTACGAGCGCATCATCCGCCCGGCGCAGTACCGCTGGCCGGGCTGGATCGTGCGCTGCCGGACTCAGGCCGAGGGTGCCATCGCCGCGCTCGCGAACGAGCCCTGGCCGGACGGAGGGCCGCTCGACCAGGCGCAGATCACCACCGCCTGCATGCTGCGCTATGTGCAGATGGCCGACCCCGAGCTGCTGGGGAGGGGCCGCTTTCCCACCCTGGAGGCGCTGTCGCAGCGCTGCGAGGCGCGGCCGGAGTTCCAGGCGACCTACCTGCCCGACGTCGCCTACCCGAAGGGCTGAGGTGCAGGCGCCCCCCGCGCCATATTGTCGTCACATTCCTGCGCTGGTTTAGGCCTGCGCTGGTTTAGGCCCTCGCTGGTTTAGACGCGCAGCAGAGCTACGCGGGCACGACGATCATTTCGTGTCCTGAGCAGAAGGGGAGTCAGGACGATGCGCGAGCGCACACGCCGGGCGCTGTGGTTTTGCGGCGCCCTGGTCTTGGCGGGAGGCGCCGGTCTTTCGGCCGGCAACGCTGCCGACGGGCCGCAGAACTCCCATCGCGCCGTGTTCGGCGTCGGCTGGGAATGCGACTGGGGCTATCGCCGCGAGGGCAACGGTTGCGCGCCCGTCGATCTGCCCGAGAACGCCCATATCACCGCCGCCGGCAACATCTGGGAATGCAACAGGGGCTTCAGGAGGAAAGGCGGCGCCTGCGCGGCGATCGACCTGCCGGAGCATGCCTTTCTCTCCGACACCTCCTTCGCCGGCTGGCAGTGCGAGGTCGGCTACGTGGCGCGGAGCGGCGCCTGCGCCAAGGTCGAGGTCCCGGAACACGGCTACCTGATGCACAAGCGCTTCGGCCCGGCGTGGCGATGCTATCGCGGATACACGCGGGTCGACGACCGCTGCGTCGCGGTGGCGGTGCCGGAGCATGGCTATCTCACCGCCGCCGGCTACGACTGGAAGTGCGAGCGGGGCTTCAAGGAGGTCGGGACACATTGCAAGAAGATCGTCCTGCCCGAGAATGCGCACCTGGATGAAACCGGCAACGACTGGGATTGCCACCCCGGCTACCTGGAAGTCCGCGACAAGTGCGCCCCGCGCCATGACGACGCGTGAGGGGGGCGGTTCATCTCGGCCAAGCGAGCGCCCCTTCGCTTCATTTATGGAGCGCGCGCCGGATCCAGGGCCACCGCTCCGTCGCTTGCTCTGGACCCTCGGCTCAAGGCCGAGGGTGACGATAAGAGCTGGTGGAGGGGAGAGGGGCAGCTAGGAAACTACGCCGCCGGCTTGGCCTCGACGCCGTTGGTGTTGAGGAATTCCTGCAGCTCGCCGGTCTGGAACATCTCGCGAATGATGTCGCAGCCGCCGACGAACTCGCCCTTCACGTAGAGCTGCGGGATGGTCGGCCAGTTGCTGAAGTCCTTGATGCCCTGGCGGATGCCGGGGTCCTGCAGCACGTCGACGCCTTTGAACTTCACATTGAGGTGCGAGAGGATCTGGACGACGGCGGCCGAGAAGCCGCACTGCGGGAACACCGGCGTGCCCTTCATGAAAAGCACCACCTGGTTGTCGTCGATCTCCTGCTTGATCCTCGCGGCTACGGTTTCATCCATCAGCCAAAACTCCTTTTGAATTGTCTTGCCTAGGCCTCGGGCGGCACCGAGGTCTGCAGCGCCAGGGCGTGCAACTGGCCGCCCATGCGGCCCTGCAGCGCGTCGTAGACCATCTTGTGCTGCTGCACCCGGGTCTTGCCGCGAAACGCCGCCGAGACGACGTAGGCCGCATAGTGGTCGCCATCGCCGCGCAGGTCCTCGATGCGCACCTGGGCGTCCGGCATCGCCGCCTTGATCATTCCCTCGATCTCCGCCGGGTTCATCGGCATGCTTTTCGTTCCTATTCCTTGAGAATCGAGGTGGCGGCTCAGCGGTTCATGTAGCCGGGCAGCCAGCCATCGTGGCCGGCCCTGAGTTCCATCAGGCATATGGCCTCTTCCGCCGCCAGGATCAAGCGGTCTCCCCCGGTCTGCCCGATCGCCCGGGCCGGCACCCCGGCCCTTTCCGCCGCGGCCAGCAGGCCGCCAGCGTCGCCGGTGGTGACAAGATAGCGCGCCTGGTCCTCGCCGAACAACCACGCGGCCAGAGGGGGATTGCCGCTGGCGCCTGCCGCCTCGGCGATGTCGGCGCCGCAGCCGCCGGCCAGCGCCATCTCGGCGAGGGCGACCGCGAGGCCGCCGTCGGAAAGATCGTGGCAGGCCGAGACGGTGCCGATCTGGATCTGCGCGCGCACGAAGTCGCCGTTGCGCCGCTCGGCGGCGAGGTCGACCGGCGGAGGCGGGCCTCCCGGCTTGCCTTCGACGTCGCGCAGGTAGAGCGAGCAGCCGAGATGCCCGCGGGTCTCGCCGACAAGGACCAGGGTCTCGCCGGGGCTGAGGGCGGTGCCGGCGATGCGGTCGAGGTCGTCGATGAGACCGACGCCGCCGATCACCGGAGTCGGCAGGATGGCCTGGCCGTTGGTCTCGTTGTAGAGCGACACGTTGCCGGAGACGACCGGATAGGCGAGCGCCTCGCAGGCCGCCTTCATGCCGTTAATGCAGCCGACGAACTGGCCCATGATCTCCGGGCGCTCGGGATTGCCGAAGTTCAAGTTGTCGGTGATCGCGAGTGGGCGGGCGCCGACGGCGGTGAGGTTGCGCCAGCTCTCGGCCACCGCCTGGGCGCCGCCGCGCTCCGGATCGGCCTTGCAGTAGCGCGGCGTGCAATCGCTGGACATCGCGAGGCCGCGGTTGGAGCCGTGGATGCGCACCACCGCGGCGTCGCCGCCCGGCCGCGCCACGGTGTCGGCCATGACCATGTGGTCGTACTGCTCCCACACCCAGCGCTTGGAGCAGAGGTCGGGGCTCGCCATCAGGCGCTTCAGGGCTTCGGCGGCGCCGACCGACGGCGTGAAGGATGCCGCATCGACGTCCGGCTGCTGCGGCGTCGGCCGCCAGGGGCGGTCGTACTCCGGCGAGGCCTGGGCGAGAGGGTCGATCGGCAGGTCGCCGACCACCGCGCCCCGCATCTTCAGCACCATGCGGCCGCTGTCGGTGAGCCGTCCGATGATCGCGAAGTCGAGATCCCACTTCTCGAAGATGCCGCGCGCAAGGTCTTCCTTGCCGGGCTGCAGCACCATGAGCATGCGCTCCTGGCTTTCCGACAGCATCATCTCGTAGGGCGTCATGCCGTGCTCGCGGCAGGGCACCTTGTCGAGCTCGAGCTCGACGCCCGAGCCGCCCTTGGAGGCCATCTCGAAGGACGAGGAGGTGAGGCCTGCGGCGCCCATGTCCTGGATCGCGACGATGGCGTCGGTCGCCATCAGCTCGAGGCAGGCCTCGATGAGCAGCTTCTCGGTGAAGGGATCGCCGACCTGCACGGTCGGGCGCTTCTCCTGCGAGTCGTCGTCGAACTCGGCCGAGGCCATGGTGGCGCCGTGGATGCCGTCGCGCCCGGTCTTGGAGCCGACGTAGACCACAGGCTTTCCAACGCCGGCGGCGGCAGAATAGAAGATGCGGTCGGCCGGCGCGATGCCCACGGTCATGGCGTTGACCAGGATGTTGCCGTTGTAGGAGGGATCGAAGTTCACCTCGCCGCCAACGGTCGGCACGCCGACGCAGTTGCCGTAGCCGCCGATGCCGGCGACCACGCCGGCGACGAGATGGCGCGTCTTCGGGTGGTCGGTCGATCCAAAACGGAGCGCGTTGAGGTTCGCCACCGGCCGCGCGCCCATGGTGAACACGTCGCGCAGGATGCCGCCGACGCCGGTGGCGGCGCCCTGGTAGGGCTCGATGAAGCTCGGGTGGTTATGGCTCTCCATCTTGAAGATGGCGGCCAGGCCCTCGCCGATGTCGACCACGCCGGCGTTCTCGCCGGGGCCCATGATCACCTGCGGCCCCGTGGTCGGCAGGGTCTTCAGCCACTTCTTCGACGACTTGTAGGAGCAGTGCTCCGACCACATGACGGAGAAGATGCCGAGTTCCAGCAGATTCGGCTCGCGCCCCATGATGTCGAGGATGAGAGCGTATTCTTTGTCGTTGAGGCCGTGCTCGCGCACGACCTCGCGAGTCACGGGCGGCGTCACCGGACGCTCGCTGGCTGGCACGGAACTCACGAAAGCGCCTCCACCAGGCCGTCGAAGAGGGCGCGCCCGTCGGTGCCGCCGAGCCTGGGGTCGGCAAGGCGCTCGGGATGCGGCATGAGGCCGAGCACGGTCTTGGCCTCGTTGTAGATGCCGGCGATATTGCGCAGCGAGCCGTTGGGATTGGCCTGTGGCGTCACCGCGCCGTCCTCGTCGCAGTAGCGGAACGCGATCTGGCCGCGGTCTTCCAGGGCCGCGAGGGTGTCGTCGTCGGCGTAGTAGTTGCCGTCGTGGTGGGCGACGGGAATGCGGATCGCCTCGCCCTGCTCGTACTTGCTGGTGAACAGGCTCTGGCTCGACTCCACCTTCACCCGCACGTCGCGGCAGACGAAGCGCAGGTCGGCGTTGCGCATCAGCGTGCCGGGCAGCAGGCGGGTCTCCGTCAGCATCTGGAAGCCGTTGCAGATGCCGAGCACCGCCACGCCCTTGTGGGCGCGCGCGACGACCTCCTTCATCACCGGCGAGTTGGCCGCCATGGCGCCGCAGCGCAGGTAGTCGCCGTAGGAGAAGCCGCCGGGCAGCACGATGAGGTCGACCTTCTCGAAGTCGCTGTCCTTGTGCCACACCATGATGGGCTCGCGCCCCATGGACTGTCTAAGGGCGACCTGCACGTCGCGGTCGCAGTTCGACCCCGGAAACACGACGACAGCGGCTTTCATGCGCGCTCTCCCTGAAAGGTCCGGACCAGGATGACGACCGCCTTCGCTCAGGCGTTCAGCTCGATGGCGTAGTTCTCGATCACCGTGTTGGCGAGCAGCTTCTCGCACATGGCCTCGACCTCGGCGCGCGCCTTCGCTGGATCGCGCTCGGCGAGCTGGAACTCGATGACCTTGCCCTGGCGCACGTCATCCACGCCGGCGAAGCCGAGGGCGGCCAGCGCATGCTCGATGGCCTTGCCCTGGGGGTCGAGAACGCCGTTTTTCAGGGTCACGTGGACGCGTGCTTTCATGGGGGCCCTCATGGCTGATCGCGCCGACTCGCGGGGGGTGGAAATTTGGCCGGACCTTAGCCGCGAGCGCCCGGCAAGACAAGCTGGACGGGGGGCGTGAGAGGCGCGTTTGGTGCTTCTCGACGGTTCCATAAGCACCGCTGTCGTCCCGGGAACACGTCCCGGGACGACAGCCTTTGTGTGGCAATGGGGTTCGTCGCTCGCTCTGGACCCTCGGCTCGGGGGCCGAGGGTGACGCGTGAAGATGTGGCCAGGGCGCAGCGTGTGCGCTAAATAGTTGACGGAGTCATGTAAATTGACGGACACTGGCATCCAAACCAGTTGCAAGGGGCCACCGCCGATGACCGCCCTCGACGCGCAGGTGGACGCCGTTCGCCGCTTCACGCGCTTCTATACCCAGCAGATCGGGGTGTTGCACCGCCACCTGCTGGAGAGCCCCTTTTCGCTGACCGAGGCGCGGGTGCTCTACGAGCTGGCCCACCACGAGACCGCCAGCGCCAAGGAACTGGCCGGCGAGCTCGGCCTCGACGGCGGCTATCTGAGCCGCATACTCCAGCGCTTCGAGAAGCAGGGCCTGCTGGCGCGGCGGCGCTCGGCGCGCGACGGACGCGCCGCCGACATCACGCTCACCCAGGACGGGCTCGCGGCCTTCGCCCGGATCAACGCCCGCT
>DATCXZ010000309.1:0-4515 GCA_036570545.1 Kiloniellaceae bacterium | reverse complement strand
CGAGGAGGGCGAGGCTGGATGTCGCCACCACCAGCGAGGAGACGCCGGCGCCGGCCGGGCCGAAGGCGGGCAGGGGACCGGCGCCCGTCATGAAGCCGTAGTTGGCCAGCGCGTTCAGCGGCAGCATCGCCAGCGTCACCTTGAGGAACACCGTCGGCTTCTCGGCCGCCGTCAGGATCGTGCGATAGAAGGCGACGCCGAGCATGGGGACCAGCGTCAGCGCCATGGCGCGGGTGTAGCCGCCGCCCGCGTCAAGCAGACCCGGCTCGAGGCCACAGTACCGCAGCCACAGCGGCGCCAGCCACACCACCGGCACGGTCAGCGCCGCGAGCAGGCCCACGGTCATCCAGCCGATCCGCGCGAGCCGGGCGCGCTCGTGCGGATCGCTGCGTGTCACCGCCGCCGTATAGAACGGCGCGATGCCGCCGAGCACGCCGGCCGAGAGGTAGAAGACGATCGAGTAGAGGTCGCTGCCGACCGCCACCGCCGCCAGCGCATCGGTGCCGAAGATCGCCGAGACCATCACCGTGTCGGTGACGCTCATGCCCATGTTGACCAGCGCGATCAGCGCGATGGGCGCGGCGAGGCGGAGCAGCGCGCGCGCCTCCACGGCGCGCAGGCGCCAAGCGGCGCTCGCGGGCCCGGCATCGGCCAGGAGTCCGGCTTGAGCTGAAGACATGCGATCTCTCCCGCTGCCCGCGTCGGCTACAGCCGCGCTTCGAGGATGAGGTTGAACGGCGTCTCCGCCGCGCGGCGGAAGCGCGTGAAGCCGGCCTTGCGGAACACCTCGGCGAGCCGCGCCTCACCGGCCTGCGAGCCCAGCACCATGCGGCCGCCCTCGGAGATCGCGTGGGCGCAGCAGATCGTCGTCGACGCGGCGTAGTACAGCCGCGCGACGGGCGAGATGTTGTCCTCGACCCGGTCGTTGGCGAAGGGCTCCACCAGCATCACCATGCCGTCGGGCGCGAGGGCTTCGGCCGCGTGCGCCGCGACGGCGACCGGATCGCCCATGTCGTGGAGGCAGTCGAAGAAGCAGATGAGGTCGTAGCCCTTGCCGGCGTAGTCGTCGGCGCGTGCCGTCTCGAAGGCGGCGCGTCCCGCGACGCCCGCCGCCTTGGCGATCTTGTGCGCCTCGGCGACCGAGTCGAGATGCGTGTCGAAGCCGACGAAGGTCGAGTTCGGAAACGCCTCGGCCATGATGACGGTGGAGTGGCCGTGGCCGCAGCCGACGTCGGCGACCAGCGCACCGGCCTGCAGCTTCGAGACCGCGCCGTCGAGCTTCGGCAGCCACTCCTGGACCAGGCTGCCGCGATAGGCGTTGCGGTAGAAGCCCGCGACGCCGCAGTGCAGGCGGCCGTCGTGGTCGCCCCAGGGAATCCCCTTGCCGCTGCGGAAGGCTTCGACCGCCTTGTCCTCGTCGAACCACATCGAGGCCGGCACCGCCCAGGCGTGGGGCATGAAGGCGGGGCTGCTGTCGTCGGCGAGCACGAAGGCCTGCTCCGGCGTCAGTTCGTAGGTGCCGCTGATCGCGTGGTAGGCCACGTAGCCGCCGGCGACCTGCGCGTTCAGCCACTCGGTGACGTAGCGCTCGGCGCAGCCGGTGCGGCCCGACAGTTCGCGCGGGCTCAGCGGCCCGGCGCCGGCCATCGCCTTGTAGAGGCCGAGCCGGTGGCCGAGGCTCATCATCACGCCGCCGTAGCCGGCCGAGAGATCCTCGACGGCGCGCTGCAGCAGGGCGTTGAGCTTGGCGGGATCGATGCTGCTGGGCTGGAGGCTGTCCATGTCCGGGTCTCCTTGATGAGGAACAGGGGGATCTGCGAGGCGCGGACCATGGCAGCAACGGCGGGCAGGCGGCAGAGCCGTACGGTCCACAAACGGGCCGTTCGTGCCATCGCGCCTTGGCGTCGGTTGGTTTCAGGCGCTAGTCTCGCTCGTCGCTGCACAGGGACTCTGCGAGATGCCCCGCCCCACGGATTCGTCCGGATCGCCGCCGCTCCACGTGAGCCTCGTTGCCATCCCCGAGGCCGTGGTCTCGACCCTGACCGGGATCTTCGATGTGATGAGCGCCTTCCCGCTGATGTTCCCCGCCGGCCACGCGCCGCTCGCGGCGCCCTTCCAGGTGGAGATCGTGGGCCTCAGCCCCGGCCCGCTGCAGCTCGCAAGCCGCGTGCCGGTGACGGTACAGCGCGGCATTGCCGAGATCGCCGTGACCGACATCGTCATTGTGCCTTCGATCCTGCTGCCGCCGGAGGGCTGGGTGACGGGCCGCCATCCGGAGCTGGTGGCCTGGCTGCGCGCCATGCACGCGCGTGGCGCGCTGATCTGCTCGGCCTGCTCGGGGATTTTTCTGATCGCGGAAACCGGCCTCTTCGACGGCGTCGACGCGACGGTGCACTGGGGCTATGCGCGCCAGTTCGCGCAGAGTTTCCCGGCGGTGCCGATCCATCCCGAGCGCGTGCTGGTCGTCGCCGGCAAACGCGAGGAGCTGATCAGCTCGGGTGCTTCGATGACGTGGCACGACCTCGTGCTCTACCTCATCGCCCGACACGCCGGCGCGACTGCGGCGCAGGCGGTCGCGCGACTCTTCGCGCTGCAATGGCACCAGGACGGGCTCGCGCCCTACATCGTCTTCGAGGGGCGCAAGGACCACGGCGACCTCGCCATCCAGGCGGCCCAGGACTGGGTGGCGACGCACTTCTCGGTGGCCAAGCCGATCGAGGAGATGAGCCGCCGCGCCGGGCTCGCCGAGCGCACCTTCAAGCGCCGCTTCACCGCCGCGGTCGGCATGAGCCCCATCGCCTACGTGCAGCGTCTCAGGATCGAGGACGCCAAGCGCCGCCTCGAGCGCACCGAGGCGGCGGTCGACGAGATCGCCTGGCAGGTCGGCTACGAGGAGCCGGCGTTCTTCCGCCGCCTGTTCAAGCGCGTGACCGGCATGACCCCCGGCGCCTACCGCCGCCGCTTCCGCATCCCCGACTACGCCCGCCCCGGCGCGACGAGGTAGGCGGCCTCGGACGCCGCTGCCCTATCCCCGGCAGAACACTTCGCGGATGACGCCGGCCATGCGCTCGACCGCGGCTGTCGTCGCGGCCGGATGACGACGCAGCATCACCGTGCTGCCCGGAAAGCCGGGGAATCCCTCTGCCTCGGTGAGGATGCGCGCGCCAGCGGGCACGGTGGAGAGTTCGAGCACGGCGACGGCAAGGCCGGACACCACCGTCGCGATGACGGCCTCCGTGTTGGGCGAGGTGCAGGCAATGCGGTAGCGCCGCCCGTGCTCCTCCAGGATCTGCATGGCCCGGTCGCGCCACCAGCAGCCGGGCTCGAAGAGCGCCACCGGCAGCGGGTCGCAAAGGTGCGTGTCGTGCGCAACGGACGTGACCCACACCGCCGGGTCATGGATCAGTCGCTCGGCGTCGGCGTCGGCGCGGTCGGCGGTGAAGACGATGAGGTCGAGCTCCCCCGCCGCAAGGGCTGCTTGCAGCGGCAAGCCTTGTGCGCAGGAGACGGTGACTTCGACGTCAGGGCAGGCTTCTGCGAAGCGGGTTAGCACGGCCGACAGAACCGACGTGCTGTAGGAGGTCGGCATGCCGAGGCGCACGGTTCCGGCCACCGCTTCGCCGTTCAACTCGCCGGCGGCGCGCTCGATTAGCCGCAGGATGCCCCGGGCATGGCGCAGCAGGCCCTGGCCGCGCACGGTCAGCGTGACGCCGTGCGACTGGCGCCGAAACAGGCTGCAGCCGGCGGTGTCTTCCAGGCGCTTCATCTGCAGGCTGACCGCCGACTGCGAGCGGCCGACTACGGCGCCCGCGCGGCTGAAGCTGCCGTGGTCGGCGATGGCGACGAAGGTGCGCAGCAAGTCGGAATCCAGGCTCCCTGCCATGATATTCGTTCCATTAATGTCTGAGTGACTACCTATTCATTTCGCATATTTCTTCTGGGGCGGCAAGCTTGTCGCCATGGAACCCGACCGCCGCAACCTGCTGCAGTACTTCGACGATCCGCCGATGACCTGGCGGGGCTTCCTCGCGGGCCTCGCCGTCTTCTTTGTCGTGCTGGCGGTGTTGACGAGCTGGGACCTTTTCTTCCTGTGATTTTCCCCACAGAGAGCCGGCCGTGGCTCCGGCAAGCTCCCCTCAGACAAAGCGTATCGGGCGCAGGCGCGCCGACGAGGGGAGTTGCATGGCTGCACAGCACGATGGTCTGCCGCAAGCGAGGGAAGCCCGGGGCTCGGGCCGGATTCCCTGCGATTTCGTGCCCACCGGCCTGCCTGCGCCGGGCGGCGCACGCCGGCTGGCCCTCGATCCATTGGCCCTCGATCCATTGGTCCTCGGCACGACTTTAGGCGCGCCGGCGCCGGAGTCCTCGGCGCAATCCCTGCCCGGCCGTCGCGACCTTCTGGCGGAGTCCCTCGGCGAGGCCCTGAGCGAGGCCCGGAGCGAGAGGGCGCGCGAGACGGGGCGCGAGCCTGCGCGCGCCGTGGATGGCGCCAACTGCTTTGACCGCGGCCTCGCC
>DATCXZ010000308.1:0-12912 GCA_036570545.1 Kiloniellaceae bacterium | reverse complement strand
ACCGACACCGGCGGCTCGATCCGCCAGCCGGCCGCCTTCTGCGGCATCGTCGGCATCAAGCCGACCTACGGCCGCTGCTCGCGCTGGGGCATCGTCGCCTTCGCCTCCTCGCTCGACCAGGCGGGGCCGATGGCGCGCACGGTGCGCGACAGCGCCATCATGCTGCGCGCCATGGCGGGCTACGATCCGAAGGATTCGACTTCGGTGAATGCCGCGGTGCCGGACTACGAGGCGGCGCTGACCGGCGACATCAAGGGCATGAAGATCGGCATTCCGAAGGAATACCGCGTCGACAACATGCCGGACGAGGTCGACCGGCTGTGGCAGCAGGGCATCGAGTGGATCGAGGCGGCCGGCGCCGAGGCGGTGGAGATCTCGCTGCCGCATACGCGCTACGCGCTGCCGACCTACTACATCATCGCGCCGGCCGAGGCGTCGTCGAACCTCGCGCGCTACGACGGCGTGCGCTACGGCCTGCGCGAAGAAGGCAAGACGCTGGACGAGATGTACGAGGCGACGCGCGGCAAGGGCTTCGGCGCCGAGGTGCAGCGCCGCGTGCTGATCGGCACCTATGTGTTGTCGGCCGGCTACTACGACGCCTACTACAACAAGGCGCGCCGGGTGCGCAGCCTGATCGCCCAGGATTTCACGAAGGCCTACGAGACGGTCGACGCCATCCTGACGCCGACCGCGCCTTCGGCGGCCTTCGGCATGGGCGACAAGATGGACGACCCCATCGCCATGTACCTGAACGACGTCTTCACGGTGCCGGCCTCGCTGGCCGGCCTGCCGGGCATCTCGATCCCGGCGGGGCTGTCGTCGGAGGGCCTGCCGCTCGGGCTGCAGTTGCTCGGCAAGGCCTTCGACGAGGAGACGGTGTTCCGGGTGGCCGGGGTGCTGGAGGAGGCGGCTGCCTTCGAGGCCACGCCCGCGTTCCGGGCGGCGTGACGGATGAGGTTTCACCCTCTCCCCTCCCTCTCCCGCGAGGGGAGAGGGGTTTCGCGGGCATGACAGTAGTAGGTTTGCAGCAGGCCGCGCGCGACGCGGCTTGAGGTGCGGAGACGAGAGATGGCGTTGATCAAGGGCAAGACGGGCGAATGGGAGATGGTAATCGGGCTGGAGGTCCATGCCCAGGTGATCTCCGAGTCGAAGCTGTTCTCCGGCGCCTCGACGGCGTTCGGCGCCGAGCCGAACAGCCAGGTCTCGCTGGTCGATGCCGCCATGCCGGGCATGCTGCCGGTGCTGAACAAATACGTGGTGGAGCAGGCGGTGCGCACCGGCCTGGGCCTGAAGGCGAAGATCAACCTGACCTCGGTGTTCGAGCGCAAGAACTACTTCTACGCCGACCTGCCGCAGGGCTATCAGATCTCGCAGTACCTTCACCCCATCGTCGGCGAGGGGACCATCGTGCTCGACCTCGAGGACGGCGAGACCCGCGAGGTCGGCATCGAGCGCCTGCACCTGGAGCAGGACGCCGGCAAGTCGATCCACGACCAGCACCCGACGCAGTCCTACATCGACCTGAACCGCTCGGGCGTGGCGCTGATGGAGATCGTCTCCAAGCCGGACATGCGCTCGGCGGAGGAGGCGGGGGCCTACCTGCGCAAGCTGCGCACCATCCTGCGCTATCTCGGCACCTGCGACGGCAACATGGACGAAGGCTCGATGCGCGCCGACGTGAACCTCTCGATGCGCCGTCCCGGCGGGCCGCTGGGCACGCGCACGGAGACCAAGAACGTGAACTCGATCCGCTTCGTGCAGCAGGCCATCGAGCAGGAGGCCAGGCGGCAGATCCAGGTCCTGGAAGAGGGCGGGACCATCGTGCAGGAGACGCGCCTGTTCGACGGCATGAAGGGCACCTCGCGCTCCATGCGCAGCAAGGAGGAGGCGCACGACTATCGCTACTTCCCCGATCCCGACCTGCTGCCGCTGGAACTCGACGCGGCCTGGGTGAAGGAGATCGAGGCGAGCCTGCCGGAACTGCCGGACGAGAAGAAGGCGCGCTTCGTGAAGGACTCCGGCCTGCCGGTCTACGATGCCGGCGTGCTGGTGGCCGATCGTGACACTGCTGCCTTCTTCGAGACGGTGGCCGAGGGCCGCGACCCGAAGCTGGCGGCCAACTGGATTATCGGCGACTACTTCGGCGCGCTCAACCGCAGCGGCGCCGACCTGCGCTCGGCGCCCGTCGATGCGGCGAAGCTCGGCGGGCTGCTCGACCTCATTGCCGACGGCACGATCTCCGGGCGCCTCGCCAAGGAAGTCTTCGAGGCGATGTGGGAGAGCGGCGAGGAAGCCGCCGCCATCGTGGAAGCCAAGGGACTGAAGCAGATCAGCGACAGCTCTGCCATCGAAGGGCTGGTCGACGGGATCATCGCCGGCAATCCGGGCCAGGTCGCGCAGTTCAAGGGCGGCAACGAGAAGATTCTCGGCTGGTTCGTCGGCCAGGTGATGAAGGCGACCCAAGGCAAGGCCAATCCGGGCCTGGTGAACGAGGTGCTGCGCAAGAAGCTCGGCTAGCGTACCGCGCGCGGCCCGATTAGCTTTTGCCGCACCCGGGGCTGTCGTCCCGGCACTCGTTGCCGGGACCCATTGCCCTGGCTGTTCAAACGGTCGTCGAGATATCCCATTCAGGATCGCCACGCGCTGATGCCAATGGGTCCCGGGGACAAGCCCCGGGGACGACAGCGGTGTGTGTGTGTGTGCAAGCGGGCCGGTGCGAGAGCGACAGGAAGAGTCGAGGCGCCGACCGCGCTTTCAGCCGCCGAGATGGTTGCGCTTGATGTAGAGCGTGGTGTCCGCGCTGGCGGTGAAGTGCTTTGCGATGCCGTGCGGCTCGCGCAGCCAGGCGCCAGCCGCATAGCGGGCGCCATCCGCTACGAGGCCACCTGACACGACGAAGATCTCCAGTCCATGCGGCGCTGCCGCGGCGTCGATCATCTGCGGTGGCAGCCGGCTGCCGGCGGTGAGGCGCAGCATGACGATATCCTCGGGATAGCGGTCGTCGCGATACAGCCCCAGCAGCTCCGCGCCCGGCGCGGCGGCCCGCCACTCGGCCGAGGTGGTGTCGATGGCCAGATGCTCGCGCCCCTCGCCGGGGAACTGACAGAGCTTCACGAAGAGGATGCAGCCGTCTTCGGAGAAGGGCGCATGGCGGAAGCCGGCGGGGTTCAGAAGGAAGGTGCCCGCGGGATAGTCGCCATGCTCGTCGGAGAACACGCCGTCGAGCACCAGGATCTCCTCTCCCTGCGGATGGCCGTGCGCGCGAAAAGAAGAAGAGGGGTCATAGCGCACGATGGAGGTGACCCGGCTGAATTCGCCATCGACGAGGTCAAGGCGCTTGCGCCATACCGTGGGGCTGGGGCTCGCCTGCCAATCCATGGCGGCGGTGTCCATTCGGGCTGGCTTGCCGAAGTCGGCGTTCAGGCTGTCGTTCACGGCCGGTTCCTCCCTTCAAGCCCGCGTCAACCAAGTATCATCCCGGTAACGTCAGAGTGTGCCGCAGGGCGCGACCGCAGACTTGCAATCCGCCAGTGACGCCCGCATCTCATCAGAGTCCGCGCGCTGCCGTGCCGTCCGGCAAGGCTGCATCCTTCTTCTTGGGTAGGAGATACTGCATGACCATCGAGCTCTATTCCTGGGCGACGCCGAACGGCCATAAGGTCCATATCATGCTGGAGGAGCTGGGACTCAAATACAATGTGCATCCGGTCAATATCGGCGCCGGCGACCAGTTCAAGCCGGACTTTCTGAAGATCAGCCCGAACAACAAAATGCCGGCGATCGTCGATCCGGACGGGCCGGACGGCCAGCCGATCTCGCTCTTCGAAAGCGGCGCCATCCTCATCTACCTGGCGGAGAAGCACGGCAAGTTTCTTTCCGACAGCCCGCGCACCCGCTATGAGACCCTGCAATGGCTGATGTGGCAGATGGGCGGCCTCGGCCCCATGCTGGGACAGGCGCACCACTTCCGCAACTACGCGCCCGAGCGCATCGAGTATGCCTACGACCGCTATACCAACGAGGCCAACCGTCTCTATCGGGTGCTCGACAAGCGGTTGGGCGAGGCGCGCTACCTGGCGGGCGAGGCGTACTCCATCGCCGACATTGCGGCCTGGCCGTGGACGCGCCGGCCGGAGAACCAGGGCGTGGACCGCGACGCGCTGCCGAACTACACGCGCTGGTTCGACGAGATCGCCGAGCGGCCCGCGGTGCAGCGCGGCGTGAAGGTGCTGGAGGAGTTGCGCAGCGAGGGCTTCGACGACAAGGCGCGCGAGGTGCTGTTCGGCGCCCAGCAGTATGCCCGGCGCTAACGGGACCAGCCGCCGCGGACCAAGGGACTGGCGCTAACGGCCCTGTGAACCGATACTGCCGCCGGTGGTCCCGCCCTGCCGCGGGACCTGATTTTTGGGGCAGACCGGAAGAGGGAGTGGGAGCCGGTGACGATCGATCTTTACACCTGGAGCACGCCGAACGGCCGCAAGATCTCGATTGCGCTGGAGGAGCTGGGCCTCGCCTACGCGGTGCATCCGATCAACATCACCAAGGACGAGCAGTTCGCCCCGGATTACCTCAAGATCAGCCCGAACAACAAGATCCCGGCGATCGTCGATCCCGAAGGGCCGGACGGCCGGCCGCTGGCACTGTTCGAGAGCGGCGCCATCCTCGTCTACCTGGCGGAAAAGACCGGCAAGCTGCTGCCGCAGGACGCGCGGGCGCGCTACGAGGCGCTGCAATGGCTGATGTGGCAGATGGGCGGCTTTGGCCCGATGCTGGGCCAGGCGCACCACTTCCGGCGCTTCGCGAAGGAGCAGGTTCCCTACGCGGTGGAGCGCTACACCAACGAGACGCGGCGGCTCTACGGGGTGCTGGACAAGCGCCTGGGCGAGGCCGATTACCTTGCCGGCGATTACGGCATCGCCGACATCGCGACTTTTCCCTGGGCGTCGCGCCACGAATGGCAGGGTGTCGCGCTGGAAGACTTTCGCAACGTGAAGCGCTGGTACGACGCCATCGCGGCGCGGCCGGCGGTTCAGAAGGGCATGGCGGTTCCGGGCTGACCCGGGCCGCAACGCCGTCGGTAGGCTCAGGCGTTGGGGCGGCGGCCGCGGCGGCGTCCACGCGGCAGCGCGATGAGCTCGGCAGGCGCCTTGTGGGCGAGACCGGCGAGATCCATCAGCTCTTCCTTGCAGCGCTGCAGATTGACCAGCTCCCGGGAATCGTCGCGGTCATAGACCTCGACGCAGCTCAATTTGATCTCGACCAGATCGATCAATGTCTCGACGCTCGAACGGGACAGGCTCATGGAGTTCCCCTGGTGTCTTGATTAACGCGTGAGGCATTTTTGAGGTTAATGAGTTAAGGCGAGGTAAAGCTCCTCCAGACTCCTGTGAAAGAATTTTCGGCTGCGGCGAGTCAGGGGGGAGGCGCCGCCCGGGAGCCGGACCCCAGCGCCGCGCGAAGGAGGCGCGGCAGCCGGCCGTCGATGACGGCGAGCCCTGCGAAAATCAGCGCCATGCCGGCCAGCGCCATGAGGGAGATGCGCTCGCCGAGGATCAGCGTGCCGAGCAGCAGGGCGGTGATCGGCACCAGGAAGGTGACCAGGAGAACGTTGGTGGCGCCGGCCGTGGCGAGAATGCGGAAATAGAGAATGTAGGCAAAGGCGGTGCTGACCAGGCCGAGCGCCGCCAGCGCCGTCCAGGTGGCGGCGTCCGGGGAGGCTGTCCATGGCCGCTCCAGCAGCGCGGCCAGCGGCAGCATGATGACCGCCGCTGCTGCCGTCATGCCGGCGGAGGCCACCAGCGGCGAGAGATGGCGCAGGCGGCGCCCGTAGATGGCGCCCGAAGCGTAGCAGACGGCAGCAGCCAGCACCGCGAACTCGCCCAGCGACTGGCCGCCCAGGCCGGCGAGGGCGCCGGGACCGACGACGAGCACGGCGCCGAGGAAGCCGATGGCGATGCCGGCTGCGCCGCGGCGCGTCATGCGCTCGTCGCGGGTCAGGAAGTGCGCCAGCACGAAGCTGAACAGCGGCGTCGTGGCGTTGAGGATCGACGCCAGGCCGCTGTCGATCGTGGTCTGCCCCCACATGATGAGCGAGAAGGGCAGCGCATTGTTGATGAGGCCCATGAAGGCCAGAGCGGCCCAGTCGGTCAGCCGGACCGGGAGCCGGTGGCCAGCCAACACGGCAACCGCCAGCAGGGCGGCGGCGGCGGTGGCGACGCGCCCGGCGGCGATCGACAGCGGGCCGAGGTCGCGCAGACAGATCTCGGTGAGAAAGAACGACAGCCCCCAGATCATTGCGAGCAGGAAGATCTGGAGCCAGTCGCCGGGCTTCATCTGGGGGCTTGGCATGCGACCTGCGGCCGGTGGTGTGAGCAGGAGGCAGCATAGCGGCGCCGGCGGCGCAGGCCAGCCGCTTCTTGCGGCGCCGGCGGCGTCAGGCGAAGCGGCGGGCGGCGGCCGCCAGCCCGACGAAGGCGGCATCGGGGCGGGTGACGAGCCAGGTCGGGATCGCCGCCAGGTAATCGCGGAAGCGGCCCTTGTCCTCGAAGCGGGCGCGAAACCCCGAGGCGGCGAGGAAGTCGGGGAACTGCGGCAGGATGCCGCCGGCCAGGAAGACGCCGCCTTGCGCGCCATAGCTCAGCGCCACGTTGCCGGCGAAGCTGCCGAGGAAGAGGCAGAAGCGCTCGAGGGCGAGGCGGCAGAGATCGTCGCTGCCGTCGAGGCCGAGGCGGGTGATGTCGCTGGGGGCGAGCGGCGCCAGGCTCCTGCCATGGAGGCGCGCGAGGGCGCGGTGGATGTTGGCGAGGCCGGGCCCGGACAGCACGCGCTCGGCGGAGACGTGGCCGAGCTCCTCGCGCAAGGCGGCCAGCAATTCCGCCTCGAGGCCGTCGGCGGCAGGCATGGTGCTGTGGCCGCCTTCGCTCACCAGGGGCAGGCCGTGGCCGGCCCCATCGGGCTCCAGCGGCAGCAGGGCGGCGACGCCGAGGCCGGAGCCGGGACCCAGCACGGCGCAGGCGCCGCGTGCCGCGGGCCGGGCCGGGCCGATACGCAGACGGTCGGCTTCCTTCAGATGCTCCAGCCCGAGCGCGAGCGCGGCATAGTCGTTCAGCAGGCGCACCTGCTGAAAGCCGAAGCGTTCGCGCAGCTCGGCGGCCGTCGTGTCCCAGCCGGCGTTGGTCATGGTGGCGCGCCCGGCATCGACCGGGCCCGCGAAGGCGAGCACCGCGCCTGTGGGCGCCTGCGGCGCGCCGAGCCGCTCGAGCGCTGCGGCAACGGCGTCATACGCGCTGGGATGGTCGGCGACCATCAGATGGATCACGCTGCCGAGGGTGCCGTCGCGCAGCAGCGCAAAGCGTGCGTTGGTGCCGCCAACGTCGGCCAGCAGGGCGCTCATGAGGCGCTGCGCCGTGACCGCCCGCTGCCCGCGCTCTGCAAGGCCTGCAGGAAGGCTTCGCGCCATGCCGTCACGTCGTTGGCGGCGATCGCCTTGTACATGGCGCGCCAGCGCTCCTGGCGTGCATTGAGCGGCATGGTCAGCGCTTCCTGCAGACGCTCCGCCACGCCCTCGACATCGTAGGGGTTGACGATTAGGGCGCCGTCCAGGTCCTGAGCGGCGCCGGCGAAGCGGGACAGCACGAGCACGCCGGGATCCCCTGCCGGTTGCGCGGCGACGAACTCCTTGGCGACCAGATTCATGCCGTCGCGCAGCGGCGTCACGAAGCCGACGCGCGACGCGCGGAAGAAGCCGGCAAGCACGCGGCGACTGAAGCTCTTGTTGAGATAGCGGATCGGCACCCAGTCATACTCGGCGAAGGTGCCGTTCACGTGGCCGGCGATGGCTTCCAGCTCGTGGCGGATGTCCACGTAGTCGGCGACATCGGAGCGCGAAGGCGGGTTGATCTGCAGAAAGACCACCTTGCCGCGGTTTTCCGGGTATCTGGTCAGCAGGTGCTGGAACGCCTCGATGCGCTTGATGAGACCCTTGGAGTAATCGAGACGGTCGACGCCGATAATGAGGTCGCGGCCACCGAGGCTCTCTTCGAGGCGGTTGACCTGCTTGCTGCCGTCGCTCTCGGCCGCCATCTGGGCGAAGATTTCGGTGTCGATGCCGATCGGGAAGGCGGCCGCCTTGAAGATCCTGCCGAAGGCTTTGACGGTGCCGTCGCGCGCGACCTCGCCGCCGGCCTCGCGGCGGATGTAGTCGTGGAAGCACAGCAGGTCGCCCCGCGTCTGGAAGCCCACCAGGTCGTAGGAGCAGAGCGCCTTGACCACGTGCCGGTGCATGGGCAGAGCCAGCAGCACCTCCAGCGCTGGCCAGGGAATGTGAAGGAAGAAGCCGATCTTCTGGCGGCAGCCGGCGTTGCGCAGGTTCTCGGCCAGCAGCATGAAGTGGTAGTCATGCACCCAGACGGTGTCGGATTCCTCCAGGAAGGGCTGCAGGCGGTGGGCGAAGAGCGCGTTGACGCGCTGGTAGCCGGTCCAGGTGCGCTGGGTGAACTCGGCAAGGTCGAGCCGGTAGTGAAACAGCGGCCAGAGCGTCGAGTTGGCGAAGCCGACGTAGTACTCGTCGTAGTCCCTTTGGGTGAGATCGATGGTGGCGTAGGTGATCTTGCCGGCTTCGGTGACGGTCGGCTCGCCATAGTCGTTCGCCGCGACCTTGCCGCTCCAGCCGAACCAGATGCCGCCGCGCTCCCTGAGGGCGGCGCGCACCGCGACCGACAGGCCACCCTCGGCCCCCGGCCGCGTCTGCTTGGCGGCGGACACGCGGTTGGACACGACCACCAGGCGGCTCAATAGGCATCCTCCCAGGTCTTGGACAGCTTCATCGCCGAGCTGATGAGGCCGACCAGAGAGTAGGTCTGGGGAAAGTTGCCCCACAGCTCGTGCGTGTCGGTCGCCATGTCCTCCGACAGCAGGCCGAAGGAATTGCGCGCCGCGAGCATGGTCTCGAACAGCGCACGGGCCTCCTCGCGGCGGCCAACAGCGGCGAGGGCGTCAATATACCAGAAGGTGCAGACGTTGAAGGCCACTTCGGGCGGCCCGAAATCGTCCGGCTTCGCGTAGCGATGCAGGAACCCGCCATGAATGAGGTGGCGCTCGACCTGCGCGAGGGTGCCGAGGAAGCGTGGGTCGTCGGCCTTCAGGAACCCGAGCTCGAGCAAGCAGAGCAGGCTGGCGTCGATATCCTCGCCGCCGAAGGCGGAAACCAGGCTGTTGAGGCGCTCGTTCCAGGCAGCCTCGAGGATGCCGATCCGGATCTCCTTGGCCTCCTTCGCCCAGACGGCGGCGCGGTCGAGCAGGTCGAGGCGGGTGGCGATCTTGGCGAGCCGGTCGCACGCGGCCCAGCACATGACAGCCGAATAGGTGTGCACCTGCTGCCGGGTGCGCAGCTCCCAGAGGCCGGCATCGGGCCGGTTCCACAGGCGCACGGCCTGGTGGCCGAGGCCTTCCAGCTTTTCGAACAGGCTGACGTCGCCGGGGTTCTCGAGGCGAGAATCGAAGAAGCTCTGGGTCGAGGCGAGAATCACGCTGCCATAGCCGTCGTTCTGGATCTGCGTGTAGGCGCTGTTGCCAATCCGCACCGGCCCCATGCCGCGATAGCCGGACAGCGACTCGCAGACCGACTCGTCGAGGCGCGATTCCAGGGCGATGCCGAAAACGGGCTGCAGGTGGCCGCCGTCGCTGGTGGCCTGCTGGTTGGCCGAGACGATGTTGGTGATATAGCTGAGATAGCCTTCCATCGTCTTGGTGGCGCCGAGCCTGTTGAGGGCGTGCACCACGAAATATGCATCGCGCAGCCAGCAGTAGCGGTAGTCCCAGTTGCGGCCGGAGTGCGGGGCTTCGGGAATGGACGTCGTCAACGCCGCGATGATGGCGCCGGTCTCCTCGAAATTGCAGAGCTTCAGCGTGATCGAGGCGCGGATCACGGCCTCCTGCCACTCGAAGGGCAGGGCGAGGTAGCGCGTCCAATCCCGCCAATAGGTATCGGTCTTGCGGAAGAACTCACGGGAGATCTCGTCGACCGGCTCGGTGAGGCTTTCGTCGGGCCCGAGGACCAGCGAAAGAGGGTGCTCGAGGATGAAGGGCACCTCTTCCGCCAGATAGGTGATCGGTGCGTCGGTGGTCAGGCGCAGCGTGAGGTGCGGCATGACGTAGCGCAGATGGTTGCTGCCGCGCGTGATCTCCGGCTGGCCGCGGCCGTAGTCATAGGCGGGACGGATGCGCAGGCGGATCCGTGGGTTGCCGGACAGCGGACGCAGGTGACGCACGATGGTCGCCGGCCGGAAGGTGCGACCGAATTGAGGAAAGCGCGGCGCGAAGTCGGTCACCTCGACGACGCCATCCTTGTCGTCGTAGAGGCGGGTCACCAGCACGGCGGAATTGCGGCGATAGGATTGCTCGGAGCGCTGGAAATCCTGGAGCTCGATATCGTAGAGGCCGCGCTGTGCATTCTGGTCGCCGTCGAGCAGGCAGCAGAACACGGGATCGCTGTCGAAGCGGGGCAGGCAGCACCACACGATGCTCGCCTTGGCATCGATGAGAGCGCCGAAGGTGCAGTTGCCGACAATCGCCAAGTCGAGCGAGCTCATCCGCGCTCCCCGGCGCCGGAACCCTCGCTCCAGCGCTGCAGCCAGGCGAGCACGGCCGCCTCGTCCGGCAGGCAAAGGCGGGCTGCCGTCGGCGCATCGGGATGTCCAACGCGGATCGACAGGCCGCCCATTGCATTGACTGCGGCAAAGCCGTCCTCGTCGGTGACATCGTCCCCGATAAAGACGGGCCGGCGGCCACTGAAGGGAGCTTCCTGCATGAAGGCGGCGATGGCGGTGCCCTTGTCGGCGGTGCCAGGGGTTACTTCCAGAACCATCTTGCCCCGTTTCAGTTCCAAAGCGGTCGGGCTTGCAGCGATCAGCCGGAGCAGCAGGGCCTCGGCTTCGGCGCCGCAGCCCGGCGCCTTGCGAAAGTGCAGGGCAAGGGACTGCCGCTTGTCTTCCAGCAGGAGGCCGTCGTGGCGCTGCACGAAGGCCGCCAGCGGCGCGCGCAGCGGCGCCAGCCACAGGGTGGCGTCGTCGCTATGGACGCGGCCATCGATGCTGCGGCGCTCCATGCCGTGGATGCCGGCGCTGGGCAGCCGCAGAGGCGCAAAGAGCGCATCGAGATCGGCGATGCCACGACCGCTGATGAGCGCGAGGGCGCCGCCGAAGCGGCGGCAGAGGTGCTCGAGGGCCGCCAGCAGGGCAGGCTGAACCCGCACCGCGTCGGGACGGTCGGCGATCGGCAGCAGCGTGCCGTCGACGTCGAGAAAAAGCGCATCGTCATCCGGCGCGACCTTTGCCAGCGCACCGGGGGCAAGCGCACCGGGGGCGGCGCGATCATGCGGCCCGGTGGCAGGCTGGGGGCAACTATCGATGCGAGAGAATTCGGCTTTGCTGTCGGCGTCCGAGGTCACTGGTCACTGTGTCCCGCTTGCAATGCGTGGGGCAGCGGTGCGGTGACCGAGCCCTTCCTCTGTCCGGTGCCTTTCTTTCAAGTACTGGCCGGGCCCAGTGAACGCAAGGCATCATTCCGGGGCAGGCGAGTCGGTGCCGGGGGCGCGGTCCTCGGCGGCTGTGCCGTCGGCCGCATCGCCAGGAGCGCGGCCCCGCAGGCCGCTGAGCTCGGCAAAGACGGACTGCAGGAAAGCCAGTTCCAAAGAAGGGGGGCCTGCAGCCGCGCGCGGACAGGGATCTTCGTCAGGCACTGCAGACATTGGCACCTCCGGCGGTTGCAACTCCTGCGATATTACGATAAACGCAATATAGCGCAACAAGGAATTCAGACTGTGGCTTTCTGTTCGCCCGCCTGTAGGGTAAAAGTGCAGATCCTGCGTTAAAATCGCAACAGGGGAAACAAGCTCATGGACGCTGGCGCAGCTTCACCCAGGTGACCGGCGCCACCCATTCGATGGCAACATTCTGCTCGATTGGCGTGGCCGCGTTGACCGAAACCAATGTCACCTCGCCAGGTCGGTTGCCCGGCTCGACGATCTTCACCAACTGGCGGCCGTCCTTGGTCTGCACCACGCATTCGCGGCCGTAGCATTTGGCGGGGTCCAACCCTTCGTCGCGCGAGTATCCGAGATGCTCGCCGTCCTTGAAGCGGGGGGCCATCGAGCTGCCGCGCACCACGACGCAGACGCCACCGCCTTCGCCTTGCGGAGCCTCGATCTTGTAGAGGCCCGACCCCTTCTCGTGGTCGTCAATGGAGAGCACGGTCTCGCCGGCGCCGACGTAGCCGACCACGAGGCTCGATGCCCGCACGCCGCGCGCTACCGCGGAGCCGAGCCTGGTGACAAGATCGTCCAGCGAGGTCTCGAGGTAGTCTGCCATCTCGACGGCCTCCTCGATCTTGATCCCGCGACTCTTGTTGAGGATCTCGGTGACCCGCGAAGGGTCGAGGCCCATGTGCTTGGCGAGGCCCCGCTGGGTCTTGCCGAGCTGACGGAGGCGGCTCTGGAACCAGTGCTTCTGCATGGCTCGATATTGCGAAATTTGCCATTTACTGTCTATTGCGAATTATGCAATTATAGAAGCGGTTAGGTTGTGTCGCCTGTGCAGACTCCCCCGACACATAACTTTCCCGCCCCCCTTCCCGAAACGAGAGGATTCCATGTCAGCAGCACGGCACCCCCGGTTTCAGCGCCGGACCACGGCAGCGGCCCTGAAGCAGCAGATCCTGGACTTTCTGGGGGATGCCTTGCCGGCCGGCTGGGTCAAGCAGCCGCTGGAGCAGGCGGGCGCGCCGGCGGCGGCGGACATCCTGATCATCTCGCCGCGTGGGCATTGCCACTTCCTCTTCGTGCGCGCGCCGGCGGACCGCTGGTGGGACGGCGGCCCGCACAGCGTGCCGGCCGAGGGCATGACCGCCGAAGCGCTT